>NZ_SOGS01000018.1:0-1749 GCF_004403505.1 Cryobacterium sp. TMT1-2-2
CCCGTTTCTAGCGGGTTGCAGCCGGGAGATTCCTTTGGAAATAATATTGAACAAGTCCTGACTTCGGTTGGGCAACTAAACAAAGCAAGTCAGTAATGATTTGTTCTTGTCAGTTTCAAACTTGCATCTTCTTGGCCTATTCCGGCTGTGGGGTGCACTAGATGGGCACTGAACTTTCGGGTTTGGGAGCTATTCAAACATTTACGGAGAGTTTGATCCTGGCTCAGGACGAACGCTGGCGGCGTGCTTAACACATGCAAGTCGAACGGTGAAGAGGAGCTTGCTCCTTGGATCAGTGGCGAACGGGTGAGTAACACGTGAGCAATCTGCCCTTGACTCTGGGATAACTGCGGGAAACTGTAGCTAATACCGGATATTACCTTGGAAGGCATCTTCTGGGGTGGAAAGAATTTTGGTCAAGGATGAGCTCGCGGCCTATCAGCTAGTTGGTGAGGTAATGGCTCACCAAGGCGACGACGGGTAGCCGGCCTGAGAGGGTGACCGGCCACACTGGGACTGAGACACGGCCCAGACTCCTACGGGAGGCAGCAGTGGGGAATATTGCACAATGGGCGCAAGCCTGATGCAGCAACGCCGCGTGAGGGACGACGGCCTTCGGGTTGTAAACCTCTTTTAGTAGGGAAGAAGCGACTGGGTTTTCCTGGGAGTGACGGTACCTGCAGAAAAAGCACCGGCTAACTACGTGCCAGCAGCCGCGGTAATACGTAGGGTGCAAGCGTTGTCCGGAATTATTGGGCGTAAAGAGCTCGTAGGCGGTTTGTCGCGTCTGCTGTGAAAACCCGAGGCTCAACCTCGGGCCTGCAGTGGGTACGGGCAGACTAGAGTGCGGTAGGGGAGATTGGAATTCCTGGTGTAGCGGTGGAATGCGCAGATATCAGGAGGAACACCAATGGCGAAGGCAGATCTCTGGGCCGTAACTGACGCTGAGGAGCGAAAGCATGGGGAGCGAACAGGATTAGATACCCTGGTAGTCCATGCCGTAAACGTTGGGAACTAGATGTGGGGACCATTCCACGGTCTCCGTGTCGCAGCTAACGCATTAAGTTCCCCGCCTGGGGAGTACGGCCGCAAGGCTAAAACTCAAAGGAATTGACGGGGGCCCGCACAAGCGGCGGAGCATGCGGATTAATTCGATGCAACGCGAAGAACCTTACCAAGGCTTGACATATACCGGTAACGCCTGGAAACAGGTGCCCCGCAAGGTCGGTATACAGGTGGTGCATGGTTGTCGTCAGCTCGTGTCGTGAGATGTTGGGTTAAGTCCCGCAACGAGCGCAACCCTCGTCCTATGTTGCCAGCACGTAATGGTGGGAACTCATGGGATACTGCCGGGGTCAACTCGGAGGAAGGTGGGGATGACGTCAAATCATCATGCCCCTTATGTCTTGGGCTTCACGCATGCTACAATGGCCGGTACAAAGGGCTGCGATACCGCAAGGTGGAGCGAATCCCAAAAAGCCGGTCTCAGTTCGGATTGAGGTCTGCAACTCGACCTCATGAAGTCGGAGTCGCTAGTAATCGCAGATCAGCAACGCTGCGGTGAATACGTTCCCGGGCCTTGTACACACCGCCCGTCAAGTCATGAAAGTCGGTAACACCCGAAGCCAGTGGCCGAACCCGTAAGGGACGGAGCTGTCGAAGGTGGGATCGGTGATTAGGACTAAGTCGTAACAAGGTAGCCGTACCGGAAGGTGCGGCTGGATCACCTCCTTTCTAAGGAGCATGTGC
>NZ_SOGS01000004.1:0-2695 GCF_004403505.1 Cryobacterium sp. TMT1-2-2
AGGCTGCATCATCCCCGGCTGCACCATCCCCGCCCGCTGGACCGAAACCCACCACGTCATCCCCTGGCAACAACACGGCCGCACCGACATCAACAACGGCGTCCTCCTCTGCTGGTTCCCCCACCACACCATCGACACCAGCGGATGGAAAATCCGCATGATCAACAGCAGACCCCAAGTACGCGGCCCCCTACTCTGGGACCCCACCCAAATCTGGCGCCCCGCCCACAGCCACCGCGCCAACACCACCAGCCCCGAACCACCCTGGCGCACCTAAGACCATCAAGCGCGGCCGGAATTCTGTTCATCTTTGACTTCGACCGGGCTCGCCTCGAGCAAAACAGCGAGTCGCGACCTTCTGCATTACTCACTGCAGTCACCCAGGCGTGGTGCCCCCGGTAGGAATCGAACCTACGACAATCGGATTGCGGCGGACCCTTTTTGGCCGAGCGACTCTCATTGCGAAACCTAGACTGAACTCGTCCGATCTCGATCTGATCAGGAGTTCCCTGTGATATCTATTGCAATTCTATCGCATTACCTAGGCCCATCTCGGCTGGTCTCGACGCAATAAACGTTGAATAAACATGCGCGCATCAAGTCCCCATGTTTGGTCCCAGACCCACCCATTCGACATACGATACCGAACGCGAGCCGAACTCCTGGTCGTGCTTTGGCACAACGGTCGCGAGCGCGCTTAACCGATCTGGGCAGGCGACCAGAGAGATCGCGAAATATGCCCATCTCCAGGGGTGGCAAGCCAAAGGCCAGTTACCCGACGGACGGTCGGTGAATCCGTTCGTCTACCGCGTCCGCAGGAGCTTGGAAAGACATCGCAACGCGCTGCTTCGCGACGCGAGCAACACTCCGCGCATCCTCGATTGTCAGCCTGTTCGTGGGCACGCGCCCAACGACCTCCTGCATCGCAAGCTGCACGACCAGCGACTCGACGGGCACACGAGGCTTTCCCCGATGAGTCCTAGCCTGGTTATCCATCTCCGCGTCGACGAGAAACCGAGCACTGTTGCGGTTCGCATGGGTCACGACTGTTCTTATGAGTCGCTCGAACTGCTGCTGCCGCTCTTCGCGCCGAACCATGGCCTTCGTGGCGCGAACGGCCGCTGCGACGTCGCGGCCCGTCAGGAGGTCGACCCGGCGCATCCGCTCTGTGACGAATTCGACCGCGCGGGCGCAGACGATAGTCTCCACCGGAACCGGCGGGAGCCCCATGCGTGCTCTAGTTTCCACGTAGGCGTCGGCGAAATCGCGCATGCCGGCACCGTTCTTGAGCATGTGCTCGGTGAGCGACTCCGCGAACACCGTGAACTGCCGGAGATGTTCGGGCCGTGACGAGTCACTGAAATAGGCGTCGGCCTCGCGCTCGTTGGCCCGGCGCTCGGCCGCAGTAGTCGCGTGCAGAAGCTTTGGCGGGAGGCCGGCCCGACTCAGGCTGCGCTTCAGGCGTCTCGCTGCTGCGTTGGCCTCCAGCTCGGACCGGTAAATCTCGGGATCGCTGCGCCGGTTGCGCTGCAGCTCGGCCCGGCGCGCCGTGTTGCGCTCGGCCCACTGCCGGGTTATCTGCTTCGTGCGCTCCGGGTCCGCATCCCGCCGGGCCGCAGCCCGGACATTCACCTCGTCGCGATGAGCCTCGTAATAGCGGCTGTAGTACTCGCGCACCTTCTCGCGATTCTCCGCCACCCAGCGCTGCTGATACTGCCGCCGGCGCTCCGGGTGCTCCACCCGCCGACGCTTCGCACGCTCCCTCCCCCGCGCCCGTACCTCCGCCTCCCGATGCCGGCGAGCCGCGGCCCGACGCATCGAATCCCGATTCAGCTCCCGGGCCCGGTCAAGGTGTTGCGAACGCCAGAGCCGATTCAGCTCGCGGATCCGGTCGCGGTTCGCCGCCACGTACTGCCGCCGCCTCTCCGCCGCATCATCAACAGACGGATGCTCCGCCAGCGACTTTTGCGCTCCGGCGGCTTCCTCAGATGGGTCGTTCATGATCGCAGCTACTCGGCAGGCAGCGGAGCCAGCTCGATGACCAACGCAAGCAGTTCAGAGCGATGCGCCGTCGGGTTGGTGATCACACGCCCGACCGCGACGCGGAACCGCTCGAGGTCATCATCCGCGATCCCGGCGACGGGCTCCAGGCAGTAAGCGATGTCGTTCTGCAGGTTGGGGCCGTCATCGTCGACGGCGACCTCCGGATAGTAGAACAGCGCCGCCAGCGCGGCGCGGCTGAGCAGATCGTCGAACTGCTCCTGCGGAATCGTCATAATGAAGCCTCCTGTGCGCGGACGTGTGTGAACCACTCATGCCGCTACCAGGAGGTGCGCCGGTCGAGACCTGCTGTCAGCCGCGACTCGAGACGATCACCGCCCCGTCGATGTGCCTGCCAGTGATGGCGAGCGGTGCCTGCTTCAGGAGTAGGTGCATCCAAGGGAAGAACTATGGCGCCGTGGTTGCACACGGACGGGACGAACGGACGGATCTAGTTTCAGACGGGCCTGAGCACCGTTGATAAACCAACTGGCCGACTGGACTAGCTCCCTAGCCCGGAAAAAACGACATAAACAGGCTCTCCTGACGTAGCCGTGGGTCCGTTGGGAGCGCCTTAACAGCCGCACGCCGCTCTCCGCCTAGGTTTCTAACTGTCAAAGGTAAGAAACTCGGGAACGGAAAAAGCGGCGTGCGA
>NZ_SOGS01000019.1:0-3305 GCF_004403505.1 Cryobacterium sp. TMT1-2-2
AGGCCCGTGAGGTGACCTGGTGACTCCCGCCTGAATATATAGGGCGGGTAGAGGGAACGTGGGGAAGTGAAACATCTCAGTACCCACAGGAAGAGAAAACAATAGTGATTCCGTTAGTAGTGGCGAGCGAACCCGGATGAGGCTAAACCGATCATGTGTGATAGCCGGTAGGCGTTGCATGGTCGGGGTTGCGGGACTTTTCTGCCTATTCTACCGAATGGTAAGGGTTAGAACGTTGTATAGACGAACAGGATTGAAAGCCTGGTCATAGAGGGTGCGAACCCCGTAGTCGAAATGCAGCAATCGCCCGAGAAGTATCCCAAGTAGCACGGGGCCCGAGAAATCCCGTGTGAATCCGTCAGGACCACCTGATAAGCCTAAATACTCCTACATGACCGATAGTGAACAAGTACCGTGAGGGAAAGGTGAAAAGTACCCCGGGAGGGGAGTGAAATAGTACCTGAAACCGTTTGCTTACAAACCGTTGGAGCCAGCTTTGTTCTGGTGACAGCGTGCCTTTTGAAGAATGAGCCTGCGAGTTAGTGATATGTGGCGAGCTTAACCCGAGAGGGGAATGCGTAGCGAAAGCGAGTCTGAATAGGGCGATTCAGTCGCATGTCCTAGACCCGAAGCGAAGTGATCTATCCATGGCCAGGTTGAAGCGACGGTAAGACGTCGTGGAGGACCGAACCCACTTCAGTTGAAAATGGAGGGGATGAGCTGTGGATAGGGGTGAAAGGCCAATCAAACTTCGTGATAGCTGGTTCTCTCCGAAATGCATTTAGGTGCAGCGTTGCGTGTTTCTTGCCGGAGGTAGAGCTACTGGATGGCCGATGGGGCCCAAAAGCTTACTGACGTCAGCCAAACTCCGAATGCCGGTAAGTGAGAGCGCAGCAGTGAGACGGTGGGGGATAAGCTTCATCGTCGAGAGGGAAACAACCCAGACCACCAACTAAGGTCCCAAAGCGCGTGCTAAGTGGGAAAGGATGTGGAGTTGCACAGACAACCAGGAGGTTGGCTTAGAAGCAGCCACCCTTGAAAGAGTGCGTAATAGCTCACTGGTCAAGTGATTCCGCGCCGACAATGTAACGGGGCTCAAGCACGCCACCGAAGTTGTGGCATTGATATTTTTGGTTAGCTCACACCCTTGTGGTGTTGGTTCAGCCGTGTTGATGGGTAGGAGAGCGTCGTGTGGCCAGCGAAGCGGCGGTGTAAACCAGCCGTGGAGGCCACACGAGTGAGAATGCAGGCATGAGTAGCGAAAGACGGGTGAGAAACCCGTCCTCCGAAAGATCAAGGGTTCCAGGGCCAGGCTAATCCGCCCTGGGTAAGTCGGGACCTAAGGCGAGGCCGACAGGCGTAGTCGATGGACAACGGGTTGATATTCCCGTACTGACGAAAAACCGCCCAAACTAATCCAGTAATGCTAAGCATCTGAATCCCCTAGATGGATCCCTTCGGGGTGAAGCGTGGGGCCTAGCGTGCGACCCTATGCTGGTGCGGTTAGCGTATTAACAGGTGTGACGCAGGAAGGTAGCTGAGCCGGGCGATGGTTGACCCGGTCTAAGGATGTAGGCCGAGAGATAGGCAAATCCGTCTCTCATATAAGGTTGAGACCCGATGGGTAGCCCGTAAGGGTGAAATCAGTGATCCTATGCTGCCAAGAAAAGCATCGACGCGAGGTTTTAGTCACCCGTACCCCAAACCGACTCAGGTGATCAGGTAGAGAATACTAAGGAGATCGAGAGAATCGTGGTTAAGGAACTCGGCAAAATGCCCCCGTAACTTCGGGAGAAGGGGGGCCTGAGGCGTGAACGGACTTGCTCCGGGAGCGTTCGAAGGCCGCAGAGACCAGTGGGAAGCGACTGTTTACTAAAAACACAGGTCCGTGCTAAGTCGCAAGACGATGTATACGGACTGACGCCTGCCCGGTGCTGGAAGGTTAAGAGGAACGGTTAGCCGCAAGGCGAAGCTGAGAATTTAAGCCCCAGTAAACGGCGGTGGTAACTATAACCATCCTAAGGTAGCGAAATTCCTTGTCGGGTAAGTTCCGACCTGCACGAATGGCGTAACGACTTCCCAGCTGTCTCAACCGCGAACTCGGCGAAATTGCATTACGAGTAAAGATGCTCGTTACGCGCAGCAGGACGGAAAGACCCCGTGACCTTTACTACAGCTTGGTATTGGTGTTCGGTGTGGCTTGTGTAGGATAGGTGGGAGACTGTGAAGCTTGGACGCTAGTTCAGGTGGAGTCATTGTTGAAATACCACTCTGGTCATATTGGATACCTAACTTCGAACCGTGATCCGGTTCAGGGACAGTGCCTGGTGGGTAGTTTAACTGGGGCGGTTGCCTCCTAAAAAGTAACGGAGGCGCCCAAAGGTTCCCTCAACCTGGTTGGTAATCAGGTGTCGAGTGTAAGTGCACAAGGGAGCTTGACTGTAAGACTGACAAGTCGAGCAGGGACGAAAGTCGGGACTAGTGATCCGGCAGTGGCTTGTGGAAGCGCTGTCGCTCAACGGATAAAAGGTACCTCGGGGATAACAGGCTGATCTTGCCCAAGAGTCCATATCGACGGCATGGTTTGGCACCTCGATGTCGGCTCGTCGCATCCTGGGGCTGGAGTAGGTCCCAAGGGTTGGGCTGTTCGCCCATTAAAGCGGTACGCGAGCTGGGTTTAGAACGTCGTGAGACAGTTCGGTCCCTATCCGCTGCGCGCGCAGGAAATTTGAGAAGATCTATCCCTAGTACGAGAGGACCGGGATGGACGAACCTCTGGTGTGTCAGTTGTTCCGCCAGGAGCACCGCTGATTAGCTACGTTCGGAACGGATAACCGCTGAAAGCATCTAAGCGGGAAGCCGGCTTCGAGATGAGATTTCCATCCCTTCGGGGGAGAGGCTCGCAGCTAGACTACTGCGTTGATAGGCCGGATGTGGAAGTGGGGACTAAAGACCCATGGAGCTGACCGGTACTAATAAGCCGATAATTTGATAACACTCAGTTTGAAGAAGCTGCTTTAGCGTCCACTATGTGGTTCTCGATGTACGGTCGAGAACAACGTCCTCGTCACGAGGACTCTATATAACTAAATAATATAGAATCGATTCATCGCAAGATGTTTCGGCGGCTATAGCGAGAGGGAAACGCCCGGTCACATTCCGAACCCGGAAGCTAAGACTCTCAGCGCCGATGGTACTGCAGGGGGGACCCTGTGGGAGAGTAGGACACCGCCGGACTTAACTTAGAAACACCAGAAAAGCCATCCCTCCGGGGATGGCTTTCCTGCGTTAACAGGCCACCCACG
>NZ_SOGS01000011.1:0-5777 GCF_004403505.1 Cryobacterium sp. TMT1-2-2
CACGCCTGATGCCTGGTCCTCTCACAGCAGAGCAGTTCACCACCCGCCAGCGCTACCGTGTACCCGGAATCGTGCTACCAACTGCGTGGACTGGCGCTACCATCAAGCGCTACTCGCCATCTGGATAGGCACTGACCTCCACCGCCTGCGCGGCCGCGCCCGGATCGAGCATCTGCCAGCCCGCGAAATCGAGCAGTCCGCGTGGCGACCCGGCGTTCGGCCCTGACACACCGCCGAAGAACGCCCGCGCCTGGTACGACGGGTCCATCACCTCAGCGACCGTCCCCCATCCCGAAGAGGGCCGCATCTGAAACAGTCCGAGCGAGTCGTGATCGGAACCGACACCATCGTGAGGGTAAGCAGCAGATTCGGTAAACGCACTGGTGTTGGCCAACAGCCGCAGCGTCGACTCCGTGAGCGCGGCCATCAACGCCACGATCACTCCCGCGCGCCCGACGTTGGCCGTCTGCCCGCCAATCGTGATGATCGTTCCCGCATGGGTCAGCTGTTGCCGATCCAAGATGATCGATCGGCCGTCCAGAGTCTGAGCGGTGAGCGAATCAGGAATCGTCCCGACGACGAGCGATACGCACGAGCTCGCGACCGCGGTCACCAGCGCGGCCACGCCCACTAAACCACCCAACGGGCAAGCGAGCATCAGCACCACGAGCAGGCCGATCAGCTTCTTCATCGCTCACTCCAGCGGATGGTCGAGCTTCGACAGCCGCAGCAGCGTGCACGACTCTTTGCCCGGGCACACGACGAATACCGTAAACGACACCTGCCGCTCCGTGCGCTCGACATCGGTGTCCCACGTTCCCACACGATGACGAGTTCCCACGACTGTGAGCGCCGCAGCACCCTGCGGAATCTGCCCCTCCGCCGCCTGCTCCAGCGCGGTCGCCCACGCGGCTGGCACGGTCACCGACTCGACGTCGAGCCACTGCCGCGTGCCGTAAGCAGCAAGTCGCTGCCACATCTCGGCGCCGGGCAGGTAGTCCCGCACGTCGGCGGCCACCGCGGCCGCTTCCTCCGCATCGGCCACGTCAACCACCACCTGCGCCCAATCGGCGAGGCCAGCATCCTGCCGCGTGTCCCAATCAAATAGCGCGTGCGCGACGCTGCGTGCGAACAGCTCCGGACTCGACGTTTCGAGTACCGGCTGCGGCTGTTCGGTCGGCATTACCGACAAAGCAGATGCCGTGGGCACCGGCTGCGCCGGCGCGCTCGCTTCCGCAGGCCCGCGGAGCAGCCCAAACAGCCCAATGACCGAAAGGACGACCAGCGCGATGCCAGCGCCAACTATTGCGATGACAAGGCGACGGCGTCGAAGTAAATGCATGATGGGCTCCTATCGAATGCGTGAGATGGTGGCGGAGACCGGCGCGGCGGTGGGGGAGTCGCGGAGGGTGCGCATCCGCTCGAAGAAGGCGACGGTGCCGGCAAGGGTCGCTTCGAATTGGTGCCATTGGTCGTCGGTGAGTTCGGCGGCGACCTCGGCGTCGTCGTAGCGGAGCCACCAGTTGCGAAGGTCGTTCCAGAGGAAGACGAAAGAACGCGTGGGCAATATTGAGTCGGCCGTAGCCATAGGGCGGGTCTTCTTGGCGCGCTTGGCTGTCTTCGCGCGGGCGAGGGCTTCCCGGGCCAGCTGCTCGAGGTCGGCGGAACGCCGGGCGGTCGGCGCAGTGGGAAGCAGCGAGCGAACGGGCGTCTCGGCCGCGACGCGGTCAACTTCGGCAGTAACCCGACTGTGTGCGGCCGCGACCGATCCGCCGTTCTGAATCACCGCCAGTTCTTCCCTCGCGCGATTGCGTAGCGTCTTGTCGAGATTCTCGTCGTCCGCCATTCGTTGCAGATGGTCGATGCGTTCCAACGTTGTATAGGAGCGCCGCCCGGTTACGAGAAGGGCCGCCTGTGCGCGCACGTAACCATCCGGTTGCGGTGCTGCCACCGTGGTAGCACCGTCTGATCTGGGCTTTTCCGTTCCGAAGCGTGTTGCGGCCTGGCGCCGCTGGGCGTCCTCAGCGAGAAGCATCTTTACCTCGCGATACAGGGCGGCTGCTTCGGTGGGGGCGAAGGCCTTGTGCAGGGCGTTGTCGTCCTGCTCGGCGAGCAGCTGGGCGAGCTGGTCCGAAATGCCCGCGCGTACCCAGACATGGAGCTTGCGTACCCCGAGCTGCCGCAGCGCGGCAAGACGTCGGGCACCGCAGATCAGGGTGCCGTCCGGTGTCACTGTGATTGGCTGCAGCAGTCCCTGCCGCTCGATCGAGGCGGCGAGCGCGTCGATGTCGCCGAGATCGGTGCGATGCCGCGAACCGATGCGGATGGAGTCGATCGACCGCTCCAACTCGATGTGCCCCGGGGTGGCTGTCATGCGAACACCCGTGGCGAGTTGAGAGCGACATCCGAGACGAGATCGTCGTCGCCGAGCAGCGCGTGCAAGGGCTCGCTCACCAGCAACCGCAAGAGGATGCCGCGCCCCGCGGCGGTGTGCGCGTGCAACGGGTTGCCGGATCCTAGAAGTGAGCGCAGCATGCTCATCCAGGCCGGCTGCGACACGTCGAGCAAAGCGCGGGCGGCGTAGTCGCGTCGCAGCGACTCGAAGGCCGACGGACGCGAGGGGGCATCCGCTAACCGGCTGCACACGTACTCGACGCCATCGCGGGCGCGGTCGGTCGGCCAACCGAGCAGGGTGAACAGCGAGATCGCATGCTCAACCGCCAGAGACACCTCAACCAGCGGCTCCGGTTCGACAAATCTGTCCGCTGGATCGACGCTAAACGCGGGGTGATACTCCGGCAGGGCGTGCTCGCGATCACTGAAACGTTCGGCATCATGAAACACCGACACCTGGGGCCGACGTGCCTGGTGCACCGAGCAGAGCAGGCCGCGGGCGCGGTCCTCGGCGATGCAGGTCACCTGCACGGCTCGGGTGACGATGGCCCACGGATCGTCGGCGCGCAGCGTCGAGGGCGCCCGCATCGCGTCGAAGGCGGCCGCGGCGGCCTCCCACGGGTCGAGGTTATGTTTGCGCGCCAGTCCGGCGTAGCGCTGGGCGGTGAAACGCATGAGCTCGGAGGCCTCGGGGTCATTGCGCCAGTGGGCGCCACCATCCGCTTGCAGTCGCGCGAGCAGTCTGCGCAGGCCTTCGGATTCGCGAAAAGTCATTCTCTCGCCATCTCCCGTCGAGTTGGTTGGCGTGTTCAACAGGATGCTCATGGTCACGCCCGTCCGAAACCGTCGCGGCCGATCTGTGCACGGTCCCGCACCGCTCCGAACTCGGAGAGGGGAGCCAGCCGGGCGGCCCGCGCGCGGATCGCCCGCGCGGCGGTGACGGGCGCCCGTCGTACCTGCCGCACGGCGTTGGCTTGCAGGTCGATGCCGCGGCCGGCGATGCGCCCGGCGCCCAGGTTGAGCAGATCCGCCGCGCGAATCCAAGTGACGGCGGGGCGCGAGGCCGCCGTGCCCGCTTGCCTGGCGTTCGAGAGACCACCGCGCGCACGCGCTGAGAGGCGCGATTTCTCCTCCAGCACGGCATGCAGCGGATGCCGCTCGCCACCGGCATCGACGCTGGTCGCGCCGTGTGACTTATCGAAGTCGTCTACATCCATCACTTCATCTCCTTTGGGTCGGTGATTTGAACAGCGCCGTTCATGACAGGCAGGGCAGATCGTTGCGTCTGGCTACCGGATCGGCGCGATCGAATGCTTGCGCGCCAGCCGTGGCGCGGCGGCTCGCCGAGGTGATCGTGGCGAGAATCTCGCGCTCGTCGAGCCCGGCCGTCTGCGCGGACGGGCCGAGTACGGCCTCGACGTCCGCAGGCGCGAGGCCCGTCTCGACGAGGCGGCAGGCCGCCCAGAACAGACCGCTGTTGCGCTCACCCTCCTGCAGATTGCTCACCCATTGCGCGAGCCGGCTCGGCTCCGGCGCCCTGGCTGAAGTTGCCCGCGTGCCCGTTCGCGGCGGCCTCGGGTCGATGAACCTGCGCAGCGCGACAGCGTCGACCGGCTTCGGGTCGGCCGTCGACAGCGAATACAGCCGATAGCTGGCTCGACCGGTGTCCGTGGCCAGCGTCGAGGGCGGCACGACGACATAGCCGCCGTCCCCACGAAAGTCGATGTGTGCTGCCGCCGCCTGCCAGCACCGCTGAGGCCGGTCCGCAATCGCGACAAAGTACACGTGCATTCCTCCCGACGGGGTGCGCACCCGGGCGAGCTCGCCGTCGACCAGCCCCGCGGTGCTCGCGCGCTCGAACGCGGCGAAGCCGACATCCGTTTTGGTCACGTCAATGTCGACGACGTCGACGCCCGACGTGCTGCCCGTCGGCATCCCGATGTTCGCAGCCGGCCACCGCGTCCACCACGCCTGCACTTGGTCTACATCGAGGCTCGCATCGTGAAACCCCGCAGACGTGAGCGGATGCTTACCCTCCGGTACACACGGAAACACCGGAATCCCCGCCCTAACGAATTCAAGAGCAGCATCCGGCACCGACAGCCGATTCGTGGCCACCAGCACCTCAGGGACGCTCATCAGACACTCCGAACGCGGAGCCATACGTGCCAATTCACAACAATCACCTTCCCGAAGGACTGCCACGCAGGCGTGGCTCGATGACACGGAGGTGCTCCTCGCTTCGCTGATGCGTTCGGCGAGGAAGCTCCGTGTTGAGCATGCTCAATTCAAATTCTGAGACTGTTTAGCACCGCATTTGAGCATGCGCAACCCTTGATTTGATCATGCTCAAAGAGTAAATTGAGCATTCTCAATTACTTGAGGATCTATCAATCCGAGGAAGCCACATGACCGACGAGAGCACCACAGCCGCGGAGGATCTCGCGAAGCGCCTCCGACTGCTGCTCGACGTCGCCGAGGCCGAGACGGGCAGCGAACCGACATTCGCCCAGATCGCCGCATTCCTCGAAGCGCGCGGCACGAACCTCTCGCGTTCACGCTGGACCTACATCATCAACGGCCACCGGTACGTTCAAGACCGCGCACTGTTCGAAGGCCTCGCTGCCTACTTCGACGTCGACCCGGCCTTCGTCGCTGGCTCCGAGGGCGCCGAGACCCCGGCCAAGGTCAGCGCCCAACTCGACCTCGTGCGGGCCATGCGTGCCGCCCGAGTGAAGTCTTATGCGGCACGTACAATGGGGGATATCTCTCCCAACGCTCTACGGGCGATCAGTAAGTTTTTGGATGCGGAAGTCGCGCAGAGGCCGCCAGATGAAACCCCACTTGCGTCCGGAGGGAATTGAGGCGGCAGTGAACAGCACAGTGAGTGTGGCGACTGCAGTCGACGAACTCGCATTGGGCGAGACCTTCACCTTCGACGAGCTCGTTGCGGCAGTGGAGCGCAACAGGGGACGACGACTGCGAATAGTCGAACTTGCCGAACTCGGGGTTGATGATGGTCTGTGCGCAGTCTGGCTCGGAGCGGATCATCAAGACCTGATTCTCCACGCACACAGCGACTCAGTTCTGCATCGGCAGCAGTTTGTGCTGCACGAGCTGGCCCACATCATTCTCGGTCACAATTTCGACGAAGAAGGCCAAGCCGTCGACTTCTTGCTGCCTGACATCCCTAAAGAAACACGACTGCGATTGCTCAGGCGTCAAAACCTAGATACGGCCGAAGAAGTAGAGGCCGAGACCCTGGCCGACATCTTCGCCGCGGCAATCAGACGGTCAACGAGAAACTCCTCTCGATTCGCGGAGATTTTCGGATGATTCCCCTGCTCGTCTCGGCCCTCATGTGGCTGCTCGTGGCCAGCCTG
>NZ_SOGS01000020.1:0-20209 GCF_004403505.1 Cryobacterium sp. TMT1-2-2
CCATCGTGCTATCCGCGATGGCAGGGCTCGCAGCCCGGCAAGTTCGCAAAAGCGCAGGCGTGCAGCGGATGCCGCCGACGTCCCTCCTCATCGGGAGCATCCTCGGCGTTCTGTTGAGCGCCGTCGTCATCATCATGGACATCGCGCATCTGGCTCGCGACCTCACTCTGATGAAGGCCGTGGCCATCGCCTATGAACCGCTGCACCTCATGACCTTCGTGTTGTTGTGCTTGGGCTTCGCCGGCCAGCCCGCCGCCCGCGCTCTGCAAGTGCGATCACGCGATCGGACAACGCGGATGCTTGTCTCAGAGCTCCAGCCGCTCTGGGCAGCGGCCACCGCGGCACGACCGGGCATCAGCCAAAACACGCGCGGTACAACTGGCGCTGACCCCGAGACGCTGCTGCACCGCCAGATCGTTGAAATTCGCGACGCCATCATCGATGCACGAGTGTCGTTTCAGGTCGATGATCGAGACCGGCACCTCATCGAGCGCGCCGAACGTCACCTACTGGGCGGCGGATCGATTACGACGGCGCCGGTTGCATCACGGCCAGTGCCGCAGAAACGATGAAAGTTATTTGGGCGTTGGCCGGCGCGGCGATCGCGGCAGGCGTGGGGCTCGGCGGACTCGGCCTGGTGATCGCGAGGCGGCTGACTGCACCTGTCAGCGGGCGAAAGTTCGATCTCACCATTCGAGGCGTGGACAGCTCGGGGGAGCGACCCATCGTCATTCTTGATCGCACGCCGCGCACCGCCGCGCCCGGCGACTACTGCCTCATCCTTGAGAACGGCGGCTGGGTCAAACTCGCGCCCGGAGTCGAGGACCGCGGGCCGAGTCTCGTCGGCCGCGAGGTCGTGGGGGAGTTGAGCCCAGACGTGGGGGCCGGCCAGCGAGCATCCTGGAGCGGCATCTATTTCCAGAGCCCCGCCGATGCCGGCCTTAAGTCATTGGACATCGAAATCCAAACGGATGTCGGCCCTGCGCCCGCCTGGCTCGTCACGCCCCAAGGTCCCCCTTCGACTACTTGGGCCATCCACATCCACGGGCTTGGCAGCACTCGCGCCGGAACACTGCGTGGCGTGCAAGTCGCCTCGGAAGCCGGGCTGACGTCGCTGGTCGTGACGTATCGGAACGACGGGGAAGGTCCCCGAGTCGGGTCCGGCAGATCCGAACTTGGCGCCGCCGAGGTCGACGACGCGCGTGCGGCCGTTGACTACGCCCGCGAGAACGGCGCACGCAGCGTCGTCCTCTTCGGTTGGTCGATGGGCGCGGCCATCGCGCTGCAGCTCGCCGCAGACCCCAGGCTTCGCGGCAGCGTTACGGGGCTTGTGCTCGATTCGCCCATCCTTGACTGGGTCGCCACACTGAAGGCGAACTGCGCGCGTGCGCACCTGCCCGCGTGGACCGGCGCGTTGGCCGTGGCTTGGCTCGACTTGCGACCGCTCACGCGACTGGCTGGACTCACCGACCCTGTCAGGATGAACACTTTCGACTGGATCGCTCGCGCCGACGAGCTCACAGTGCCGACCCTCATCCTGCACGGAACCCGAGACTCGTCGTCGCCGTTCTGCCTCTCCACCAACTTCACGGCGCTGCGCCCAAACCTTATTGACCTCGAGCGATTCGATGCAGATCACACGATGACTTGGAACTCGGATTCTGCGCATTGGCGGGCAGTTGTTTCTTCTTGGCTCGCGTTGGACATAGCTTCTCTGTAGAGATGCAGAAATGAAAGTGGGCGCGCGACGAATTGAAGCGGCTTACCCGATGGCGTGCTGTTTGAGAGGATTGGCGTGGAGACTTTAGCTGGTTTCGATACCCTGACGCTGTTGGTGTCTGTCGTGGTGGGGCTGGTGAGCGGCGTTATCGGAGCCGTCATTGGTGCGGTCACGCAGCGGCACCTAGCACGTCAGCATCGCCGGAACAACGCGCAGGATGCTCTGTGGAATTATCAGCGCACCATGAATGATCGGGCAGCGAGCTTGTTTGAAGACGCAGACGCCGACGAGTCAACAGTCGTGTTTGTAAGTGCGCATCCATCCGATCTGGCAAAGGCTCGTGAGGACGCATACAAGTACCGCGAATTTCTGCCCAAGGACGGGCAATCGCTGATTGGGGAGAACAGAGTCGTCCGGGACGATCGAGACGGGCCTTCTGCGACTGGCGAGGCGACAGACTGGGCGCGACGCGCGAAACAACTTGAGAAAATACTGAAGGAAGTGTTCGGCCGTGACAAGAGATGACTGACGATTGTGCGACTAAGTTCGACGCAACGAAGGATCCGATTTCATCAGCCAAATCTGGAGTGGGTTCGAGCCCGACAGAATCCACCTTGCCCCAGCGTAATTTGTCAAGGCGAATGAGACCAGTGGGAGTTTAGGCGGCTAGTTCGAGCCCGTCGTTCTCGGTGGGTTTGTCGGCTGGTTTGTTGATCCATGCCGTAGCGGGAATGGTCAGAATTTTTGGTGCGTGGCTGGTACTGAATCGCTCGGGGAAGCGTGCCCTGGCCGCGTCCAGCGTCGCTGCACGTTCGATGGCCTTCGCCTCGGCGAGGCCGTAGTGCACGTCGGCGGGCGTATTGAGGCCGATCCCGGAATGGCGATGCACGTGGTTGTAGCCATCGACGAACGAGGCCATGAACGTCTTCGCGTCGGCGAGGGAGCCGGGGAAACGTCGGAGCGAATTTGAGGGTCTTGAACCACGCCTCGCTGTAGGGATTATCGTTACTCACGCGCGGCCTCGAATGCGACTTGGTGACCTCCAGATCCGACAACAGCGCCGCGACGGTCTTTGACGTCATCGACGTGCCGCGGTCGGCGTGAACGACGTGCGGGACGCCGTGAATGCCGAAGATTTCCTTCATCATCTCCACCGCCAACTCGCCCGATTCCGACGCGTGAACATACGCGCCGACGACGTACCGGGAGTAAATATCGATCATCACGTAAGCATCGAAGTACTTCCCCTTGACCGGGCCAGCGAGTTTCGTAATATCCCAGCTGAGTACCTGGCCTGGGGCCGTGGCGATCAATTCGGGGATCGCCCGTGCCGGGTGGCGTGCCAGGCGGCGGCGGTCCTTGACCTGCAGATTCTCGTTCAACACCCGATACATCGTTGAAATGGAGCACAAGTACGTGCCCGCGTCCAGCAGCTGGGCGTAGATCTGGATCGGCGGCAGATCCACGAACGAGTCCGAATTGACGACGGCGAGAATCTGCCGACGGTCGGCATCATCGATCCTGTTCGCCGGGATCGGCGCCGGCCCGGCCACCGGGATGCGCGGTTTCCTGGTGGCGGTCGCTCGGGGTATCCCGACCAGGTCGGCCGCGACGCGAGTCGAGATTCCTCGGCTGGCCAGTTCGCGGTAGGCGGTCACTACGGCAACGCGCACGGTGTTTCGTCCCGCGAGCTCTTCGAAAGACTCTCGAGTAGCTCGTGCATTTTTGACATGATCTCCAACGCCACCCCCGTCGTCTCGAGGCGCTGCTCGGTCTTGCTCAGCTGGCGACGCAACCGCGCGATTTCCGCTTGCTCCGGCGTTAACCGGCCAATCTTCTCGCCGGGTTTCTTCCCCGCGAGGACACCGGCGTCACGCAGCTTGCGCCATTCCGTGATCTGCGAGGAGTACAACCCCTCGGTGCGCAGACACGCGCCGCCCTCGTGGTCCTTGATCGCCGCGTCATACGCGGCCAAATGGGCTAGCTTCTGCGCTGGTCTGAACGACCTTCTCGAGGTCGGACCACCAGCTCGCGGTCCGGAATTACTCATATAACTATCGTCGCGCACGGCGATCAAAGACGGGCTGGACATGGAGATGATTCCTGATTCTCGCTCTACGTCACACGGCGGACTTGCTCTTAGCTACTGGCCTCACCCGATCCTGATACGTAGGGGGGTCCGCGGTATGAGTACTGGAGGTCGGTATGGTCAGCGGGCTAGTTACGGTCTAACGGTGCCGGAAACCGATGGGAGGTGACGCTGCTAGGTTTGCGACATGGACGAAATTTCAGTCCGCGACGAAATCGTAGCCTTCGTCGCCGAGCGTGATTGGGCGCAGTTCCACAGCCCCGAGAACCTGGCGAAGAGCATCGCCATCGAAGCCGGCGAATTACTCGAGTGCTATCAGTGGAACGCGGATGCTGACACAGGTCGGGTGAGCGACGAACTGGCCGACGTGCTCACCTACTGCATCCTGCTGGCCGATCGCCTCGGTGTCGATCCGAATCAGATCGTGCTCGACAAGCTGGCCAAGACCCGTGAGAAGTATCCGGTCGACAAAGCGCGGGGGCGCAGCGACAAGTATGACGTCCTTTGAGATCGAGCGGCTCGACTTCACAAAGGAAGCGATGCGGGCCTGGGCGCCGCGCGACCACCGCAACACCAATTGGCCGATCGTCTACGTTCTGGACGATGCCAAAGCTGGCAGCACGCCCGCGGTCAGGGGCGGGCTCAACGACGTCTACGTGGGGGAGTCGCGTAACGCGGCCGGGCGCATGCGCCAGCACTTCGAGTCGACCGAGAAACAACATCTGAGCACGGTCCGCGTCATCGTCGACGCGACATTCAACAAATCGGTGTGCCTCGATCTGGAGTCCTACCTCATTCGGATGCTCGCCGGCGACGGCTTCTACCGCGTGCTGAACCGCAACGATGGAATCACCGAGGCAGACTACTACGATCGCGGCCGGTACCGCGAGACCTTCCGCGAGGTGTTCGACGAGCTCCGGCGTGACGGGGTCTTCACCCGCAGCATCGCCGAGCTCGAGAACAGCGACCTTTTCAAGCTGTCACCGTTCAAGGCACTCTCCCAGGACCAGGCCGTCGCTGTCGACGGTATCCTCGAGGGGCTCTTCCAAGATCTCGAGGCAGGCACCGACAGCACGATCGTCGTGCAGGGTGACCCGGGAACCGGGAAGACCGTGGTCGCCATCTACCTGCTCAAGCTGCTCGTCGACATTGCGGCCTCGACTCCCGGTGAACACGTGGACAGCGACTCCCTGTTCTCCGAGTACTTCGTGCCGGGGTATCGGGAACTGCTCACGGACATCCGGATTGGTCTGGTGGTGCCGCAGCAGTCCCTGCGTGAGTCGATCAAGAAGGTGTTCCGCAAGGCGCCGGGGCTGCGGCCCGGGATGGTCATGACCGCGTTCGAGGTCGGGTTCGCCGAGGAAGACTTCGACCTGCTCATCGTCGACGAATCGCACCGGCTAAACCAACGAGCCAATCAGCCCTCGGGCGTTCAGAACAAGAACTTCAGTGTGATCACCCAGAAGCTCTTCGGGAGTGACGACAAGACGAAGACCCAGCTCGATTGGATCACCGCGAAGAGCAAGCATCAGATCTTCCTGCTGGACGCGGCGCAGAGCGTGCGCCCGGCCGATGTGCCTCCCGAGTTGTTGACCGGTCTCGTGCGCCAGGCGAACCTCTCGAGGCGTCACCATCCGTTGATGTCGCAGATGCGGGTTCAGGCCGGTTCGGATTATGTCGCTTACGTCAGGCGCATTCTCGATACGACGACGACCAATACGTTGCCGCCTGCGGAGTTGTTCGAGGGCTATGACTTTCGGATGTTTGACAGCGTCTCGGAAATGCGGGCGGAGATCCGTCGAAAGGATGCCGCGGTCGGGCTCTCGCGCCTGCTCGCCGGGTACGCGTGGGCATGGAAGACCAAGACCGACAAGACCCTTTACGACATTGAGATCGACGGCTGTCAGCTGCGGTGGAACAGCACGCAGACCGACTGGATCGCGTCGCCGAAGTGGGTGGACGAAGTCGGCTCGATCCACACCGTGCAGGGGTACGACCTCAACTATGCGGGTGTGATCATCGGCCCGGACCTTCGCTTTGATCCCGTCGCAGGGAAGCTGGTCATCGATCGAGGGTCGTACTTCGACAAGAAGGGCAAGGAGAACAATCCGGTCCTGGGCAAGACGTACACCAACGACGACCTCCTGCGGTTCATCACCAACATCTACGCTGTACTGCTCACCCGCGGCATCCGGGGGACCTACGTGTTCGTCTGCGACCCCGCGCTTCGCGCCTATCTGCGGGGATTCATACCGATCGCTGTGTAGATGGTCCCGATTCCGCGCGGTTGACAGGAGTCGGTACGGGAAACGTCGCTGGAGCGGTCTAGTTCCCTGTTCTGGGGTGTTCGCCCGGTCTCCGACCAATCCCTGCCTCCAGTAGATTTGAAGCATTCGCGTCTGCACTCCAAGCTGAGTGCGATGAAATGGGGGATCAGATGATGAAATTTAGCAAGAAGAAACCGGAGCCGGCGAAGCCTCTCATCGACAGGCCGTCGACCGCCGAGAAGAAGGCGTCCAAGCCGACTTTCAGCACTTGGATCCTCCGCGGGTTGGTCGCTTTCTTCGCTCTGATGTACGCCATCCTCGGTGGATTCCCCGCAATTCTCATCATTCTGGGAATGGCGGCTCTGGTGACGGGCGTGTACGCGCTCTCTGGTCGCCGTCCGTGGGCATCCGTATCAGCACACAAGACAACTGCGATCGCGGTGGCGGCCAGCCTTGTCTTCTTCATCTCCGGTGGGGTCGCTGCTGCGGCGCCAGGTGCAGGGGAAACTGCCTTGGCTGGGCAGCCGACCGCTAGCGCGACGCCGAGCGCAACCCCCACCGCAAGCCCAACCCCAACACCCGGCCCGGAATTCTCCGAGGAAGCGCCGGTCGACCCCGCGACGGTCACTGCGGCAACTGAGGGCACATCGGTCGTGGTCGTCGATACCACCTCCACCGACACCACGGCACTAACGCTCCTCGCAACCATCCCCGTCAAGGGAAAGGCCGCGAAGACCGGCTACGAGCGCACCGGCATGTTCGGCTCCGCCTGGATCGACGTGGACCGAAACGGATGCGACACCCGAAACGATATCCTTTCTCGGGACTTGAACCCCACCACCAAGTCGGGCACCTGCCGGGTGATGACCGGTTACCTCGTCTCGCCATACACGGACATGTCAATCGCCTTCGTTCGCGGTCAGGACACGTCAGCTCTCGTGCAGATCGACCACGTCGTGGCTCTGTCAAATGCATGGCAGACGGGCGCTCAGCAGCTCACTCAGGCTCAGCGCGTTTCTCTGGCCAACGATCCCCTCAATCTGCTCGCGGTCGACGGCCGCTCCAACGCCCAGAAGGGCGACGGCGACACCGCAACCTGGTTGCCCTCGAACAAGGCAATCCGCTGCAGCTATGTTGCCCGTCAGGTGTCCGTCAAGGCAACATATGGTCTGTGGGTGACTCAAGCTGAGCACGACGCGATGGCCCGCGTCCTCGGCTCTTGCACTGGTGAAATGGCACTGACCTCCTCGTTCACGCCTGCGCCAGCTCCGGTTGTTGTCGCTCCTCCTGCGCCGGCTCCTGTCGTCGTGGCCCCTGAACCGGCCCCGGCCCCTGCGCCGGCACCAGTCGACGTCTACTACGAGAACTGCGATGCTGTGCGCGCTGCGGGAGCGGCCCCGATCTCCGAGGGATCGCCGGGTTTCCAGCGCAAGTTTGACCGCGACAAGGACGGCATCGGCTGCGACGCCTAACGAATTAGCGGCTGACCAGGTGAGTGTGTGGCAGGTCCCGGAGCCCGACGTTCTGTGCGATGTTGGCGGGCACCTGCAGATCGTCGAGCTCGAAGCGGATGCCCGCCATCTGCACGGCCGTCGGTGCCGTGGGCTCGCCGATGACCGTCGGCAGATTTAGAGACGCCTGCGTCCAGGCGAGCCCCGGGACGGGCTCGGGCTGCACAGGAATTGCTGGTGGGGTGGAGACCAATGGTGAGACAACCAAAGAGTGGACCCACAAGGCCCTGCAGCCATAGCCTCAGTTGCACCCACGGAGGAAATCGACGCGGGCTCTCGGAGCGGCACCAACGACCAGTTAGTGAGACCTGGGCGCCCTTCGCGACGCTAGCGTAGTGACCGACGAGGAGTTTGCGGCGAAGAAGGCCGAGATATTAGGAGGGCCTGCGGTCGTCCCACCGAATCGCCGAACTGGCGGCGATGCCCCGCCCCGCAGGAAGAAGCCGCTCATGCCGCGTAGGAGAAATGCGATCTTTCAAACGAGTTGGTACATTCAACGGCATACTCGGGGTTGATGACCAACGCGGTGTCGATACGACCGCTGTTGTGCCACACAAACTTGGGGGACAAATGAAGACAGCACCATCCTTATCGCCAGACCACCTTCCCCGTTCGGCGCGACTCGTTGTTGCCGGCTTCGTCGCTGCAGCTCTCGTCGTGGTGGCCGGCGTCGTTTCGAGCGCGCCCGCGCTGGCTGCCGAAGTCGATCAGGCTGTCGTGGTGCGGGTTGTCGACGGGGACACTCTGGTCGTGGAGTTGAAGGGAAAGCAGACACGCGTTCGGCTTCTCAACGTGGACACTCCCGAAACGAAAGACCCGAATGAGCCGGCGGATGCCTCGGCCCGGAGGCATCCGCGTACCTGACCAGACTGCTGCCCAAAGGCGCGCAGGTGACTCTGAAATATGACAAAGTTCGTTACGACCGATACGGTCGCACGCTCGCCGCCGTCTTCACCGATGACAAGAAGTTCGCCAGTGAAGAGATCGCCCGGAGAGGTCTGGGCATGGCGGTCAAGTTCGGTGACAACGTCGCCTATTTCAAGACCGTTAAGGCGGCACAGGCACAGGCACAGGCACAGGCACAGGCACAGGCACAGGCACAGGCGAAGGCGAAGAAGAAGGTCCGTGGGCTGTATTCGGAAACGATCGAGTGCGCCGTTCCAGCCCAGGTTGCAGCGCTGAAAGGGCAGACGGCTGCTGTCAAGGGCGCAGACAGTGCGACTGCCGCTTCCGCTGACGTGTCATCGCTGGTGGCTCGTTCCGCCGAGATAATCGCGGGCATCACGGCGCCTGAGCGGTTGATTGATCTCGACGAACCACCCATTTCCATAGCCATCCTGCTCAAGACTCCAAATCTGAATCACTCAAAGTCCCTCCGTAGCTTCAACAAGAGCGCCGTCTCGCTCAAAAAGAAATTGACTTCTGTCGAGACGGCCGCGCTGGCCCGCGAAGCTGCGGTCGTCAAGAAAGCGGCTGACGATGATGCGCGCGCTGCGGCAGAGTAGCGAGCTGCTTCGGCCCCCGCTCCGGGAGCCCTCCGCCGTCCTCGGGGAGCGTCGATAAGTACACGGGGTGTCGGGCCTATGCTCGTAACGGCACGTCAATCGACGACAAGGGACGCTCTCACACCAAGATTCCGTGCTAGCTGGGTCAGGGAATCTTCAAGACCGTCTGCCGTCGGGTGACGCCCTGCAGGCGCCCCCTTCTCAGAAAAGCGACGCTGGTTGCCATCGCTTAGGAGCACTGGGGAATGAAGTGCTTGCGGAGCTTTTTGCGGCGGTAGTCCCTGTGGCATTGCAGCAGACGGTGTCAGAGATGATGATCTTGTGAGCAACGGCGGAGATGCAGCCTTCGAGTTCGTGATGATCTCGGATTCCCCCGACGCGCGGTTGTTCGTGGAGCTTTCCAGCTATGGGGTAGACCTCAGTGAGGCCGGAACTTGGGGGATGGGTGCCACCAAAACAGGCAGCCCGGCTCGCTTCATTTGTCCTCGGTTCGAGTCCAGGTACGCCAGCACTAAAAGGCGCAGGATTTCGCGGCGAAATCAACTATCGCCCACCCTGTGGAGTAGGCCCCAAACGGGCTACTCACGGCGGCTCTGGTGCACCTGTTGCGTATGGACGCGATGATGCTCAATTAGGACAACCGCACTCGGCATGAGGCGGTCCCGGGCGCAGACGCGCTTCCGTGGTGGGGGCGGCCGAACTCGGCAGGTCACTTCGGTCGGTTCCAGCCACAACGCGGCGCAGGCAATGTCGGCCTGCCCGCGGGCGCCGTCGGCGACTCGCTGACAGCGAGTTCGCCGCTCACGGCGCTTGCGCAAGCGTGGCTCGAGGACGTGGTGGCGGTCATGCTAGGACTTATCCCCGCAGATCTCTACGGAGGGATTTCCCCGCTTCGCCGAATGGTCAGGAGCTGTAGCTGTGACGTCGACGATCAGGCTCAGAGCGGTGGTCGATGGGCGAGGGTCCAGCCCGGCCACCGCCCACGCTGGCGAGCATGCTCCAGATGGCGAAACCAGGCCCGCTGGCGGCGCGTGTGACGATCGCGGTGGGCCGTTTAGGCGGCATTGTTGGTGTGCACGGACAGGTGCTCGTGGATACCAAGCCAGATTCCGCGTGTGAGTGAAAGCACGATCGTCTCAGACTCCTGACTTGTCGATCGTTCGCCCGCGACCTCGGAGACTGTCTCGACATCGTGGGTGAACACGGCGACGGAGCCAACCAGCTGAATGCGGCGGTTCGTAGACGTGCATGAGATGACCGTGAATCCGTCTGATTCCCATTCCAGCCAGAGCTGCTCATACTCTTTCCGCGACTCCAGGCGCTGCCCGACGTTGTAGAACAGGAAGGTTGCCTGCGGGCTGAACCGGGCGAAATAGGCGTCACGGCGGTGATGGCCGAAGTCCTCGATGATATGGTCTGCTGCGGCCAGAGCATCCGCTGTCAGTCCTTCGTCTGTGGTCACGTTGCGGATCCGACTCGGCGTGCTGCGACCCTGGCGGCGGTGGACGAGTGGTCGGTTTCGATAGCAGGGATGGACGAGTCTCTGGTCGGTACGCCGCGTGCGCCTTGATCACCAAACACGTATCGGGGCTCGGGAAAGATCCACAGCGCTCCAAGATAGAGAACGGCCGCCGAGATCACGGCGATCGCGAGGCTGAGATCGACGCCGCCGCCCAGATTGATGAAGGGTCCAACGATGATGGGCGGGTAGTTCGCGAAGAGGAGTCCGAGGGCAGCGGCTCCGATCCAGGCGACCATTCCGCGCCAGTTGACTCCGCTGTTGAACCAGTAGGCTCCGCCGATTTCACCGCGGTTGAAAACCTGGAGATCGCGCGGGCGAAAGCTGCCTCGGCGCACGATGTAGCCGATGGCCATGATGACCATCCACGGGGTGGTCGTGACGATGATGGCCCCGACGAAGGCGTTCACGGCGCCGAGGAGGTCGAAGAAAATGCGGCCGGTCAGGATGAAGAGGAAGGCGACGATGCCGATTCCGATGGTGGCCTGGGCGCGGGTGAACCGAGGAAAGACCGAAGAGAAGTCGAGACCTGTGCCGTAGAGCGAGGTCGTTCCCGTCGAGAGTCCGCCGATGAAGGCCACTCCCATGAGGAGCACCGCGTACCAGATGGGTGATGCCTGGATGAGGGCGACGACGTAGTCGCTCTCCCCGGCGACGATCGTTGCGGTCGCCACGCCGAAGAGAAAGGGAATGAGAGTGAGGGACTGGCCGATGAGTGTTGCGCCGAGGATCTTGCGCGGCGGGGTGGTGCGGGGGATGTAACGCGACCAATCTCCGAGGAATGCCCCGAATGAGATGGGGTTGGAAGCCACGATGAGGGCAGCGGCGACAAAGGTCGGCCAGAAGGAGCCGAGCGCAAAGGCCGAGGGGCCGGGATCGTAGGAGCTGTCAAACAGACCGTTGAAGGCGACGATAGCCAGAAGGATGAGGATGGTGTTGGCGATGACCGCGGTCTTGTTCACGAGCAGCATGAACTGATATCCGAACACCACAACGACGATGACGATCACGCCGATCACTCCGTAGACCAGGGTGCGAAGTCCGATTGAGTCCGGTATACCTCCAAGCCGGGTAAGTGCACCCACGAGTGCGTCGCCACTGACCCACACTGAGATGGAGTAGAAGGCGATGGCGGTGAGAAGGGAGAGGAACGAGCCGACCACTCGCCCACGCACGCCGAAGAATGCAGCGGATGACACCGCATTGTTGGTCCCAGTTTTCGGGCCGAACAGGCCCATGGGCATCAGGAACAACGTGCCGACCAACACACCGCAGATCGTTGCGAGTACGGCTTGCCAGAAGGAAAGGCCGAGGACGATCGGGAAGGTGCCGAGCAGCACGGTGGCGAACGTGTTCGCGCCGCCAAACTGGATGCGGAGGAGGTCGAGCCAGGTCGAGGTGCGGTCGGCGTCGGGGATGGTGTCGACGCCGAGGGTTTCCACTTCGGTGATTTTTGGCCGAGCGTTTAGCTCGATAGCGGGCGAGGGGTGGTGAACGCCATTGTTGTCACTCAT
Source organism: Cryobacterium sp. TMT1-2-2 (assembly GCF_004403505.1). Classification (NCBI taxonomy): domain Bacteria; kingdom Bacillati; phylum Actinomycetota; class Actinomycetes; order Micrococcales; family Microbacteriaceae; genus Cryobacterium; species Cryobacterium sp. TMT1-2-2. The sequence continues at coordinate 12,126 of NZ_SOGS01000020.1, forward strand.
GGGTTTGCCTTTGACTCGTGGTGGGGGCCGGCGAGGACCGCAGGATTTGATTGACACTAGCGGGATGTTGCCTCCTGTGCAATAGTTTTTGACTATGAAGACAAACAGGGTCGTTGATCTCTCACTCGTGGTGAACGCAGACACCCAGGTCTATCCGGGAGATCCTGTGCCACGGTTTGACCCGCACAGCACGATCGATCGCGACGGCTTCAACCTGCTCTCGGTGTCCATGGGGTCACAAACGGGCACGCACGTTGACGCTCCGTACCACTTTGATGATGCGGCCAAGAAACTCGATGAGTTGCCGCTGGACCGGTTCGTCGGCACAGGTGTACTCGTGGACGCCCGTGCCGCGGGCGCTCGCGGTCGCATCACGTGGTCGTACTTCAAGCCCGTCGAGGCGCAACTTCTGCCGGGAGTTATCGTGCTTCTCCACACGGGATGGAGCGAGCACTACGGGTCACCGACGTACTTCGACAATCCATTCCTCGACGCCGATGCCTGCGCCAAACTCATTGCCCTGGGTATCCGCACCTTCGGGATCGACGCGATCAACATCGATGAGACACCGGACTCTACCCATCACGGTGAGGGCTTTCCCGTGCATCACCTCATTGCAGACGTTGACGGCGTGATCTGCGAGAACCTTACGAATCTTGCGTCGGTCGACTTCGATGCGCCCTTCATCTCCCTGCTGCCCATCGCCTTCGAGGCGGCCGATGGGGCGCCCGTGCGTGCTGTCGCGCTGCAACTTACGTCCTAGCCGGGCACTCCCTGCCGCCACCGGGTCGCAAATCACTCTTCCACCGATTCCCTCCAAGAAAGCTCCCATGGACACTCCGATCGGCCCATCCGACGCCAGTATTTCACCCCGTTATGCCGGCATCGCCACCTTCGCCCGACTTCCCCGCATCGAAGACGCGCCCAACGCAGATATAGCGGTGGTCGGTGTGCCGTTTGACAGCGGGGTCAGTTACCGCCCGGGAGCCCGCTTTGGCCCAGCCCACGTGCGCGAGGCCTCCCGGCTTCTCCGGCCTTACAACCCCGTGCAGGATGTCGAGCCGTTCTCCACCCAGCAGGTCGTCGACGCAGGAGACATTGCGGCGAACCCCTTCAATATCGACGAAGCGGTCGCGCAGATTGAGGCAGCGGCAACCCGTCTCGGCGCCGGCGGAACACGACTGCTAACGATTGGAGGGGATCACACCATCGCCCTTCCCCTGCTGCGGGCGGTCACCAAGGTGACGGGTCCGGTCGCGGTGCTGCACTTCGACGCTCACCTCGACACGTGGGACACCTACTTCGGCGCACCGGTGACCCACGGCACGCCCTTTCGCCGCGCATCTGAGGAAGGCTTGATCGACCTCGAAGCCAGCCTCCACATCGGCATTCGTGGCCCGCTCTACAGCCGCAAGGACCTCACCGATGACGCCAGACTGGGCTTCGCCGTTATTGCCGCCCACGAAGTAGAGACCGAAGGTGTTGCCGGAGTAGTCAAGCGGATGCTGGCCCGCCTCGGCAACCGCCCGGTATACGTGTCCGTGGATATCGACGTTCTCGACCCCGCTCACGCTCCCGGAACTGGCACCCCGGAAGCGGGCGGGCTGACAAGCAGAGAATTGCTGGCCATCATCCGCGCACTGAGCGCCGTGCGGATCGTCGGAGCCGACGTCGTCGAAGTCGCCCCCGCCTACGACCATGCGCAGATCACGGCCGTTGCCGCCTCGCATGTCGCCTACGAAATCCTTTCGGCCATGACACCGCGCTAAGACCGGCACTCGGCGACACCGGCCGTGCGCATGGCGGGGAGCGGCGAGAGATCGCGAGATACTGGGAAACACTCCCACCTCAGGGCGTCAAGAAAGGCAAGGAACTGTGCGAGCACTCAACCCGGCACCATCGGGCGCACCGCTTGCGATCGGAGCGAAACTCCGGGCAACGCGGCTAGCCCAGGCCTTGACGATCGCGGACGTAGCCGCGGCAAGTAACCTGAGCACCGGCTTTATCAGCAGAGTCGAACGAGACGAGACCTCGCCCAGCGTGTCCTCGCTCGTGGCACTGTGCCAGGTGCTTTCCCTGCAGCTCGGCTCGCTGTTCGAGGTGCCCGACAACGAGGTCATAGCCCTCGTCGATGCGGCACTCATCAACATGGGTGGGCAAGGCGCGATCGAAAAGCTGCTCACCCCACGGGGAGAGTCTCGGGTGCAAGTACTCCGCTCGACCCTCGCACCCGGCGCCTCAGGCGGAGATGAGCTTTACACGATCAACTGCGATGTCGAGGTGTTGCACGTGTTATCAGGGAGCCTCGTCCTTCGGCTGGTCGGCGGCGATGTTGAGCTATCGGCGGGGGACACGATGACCGTCGCGGGGCGCCAACCCCACTCTTGGGACAACCGCAGTGGGGGACAAACCGAGCTTCTCTGGACCATCGTTCCGGCCGCATGGAGCGGCTCGTCCTGATTGATCAGGTCTCCGTGCGGTACGAAATGTCGACGGACCTAGTTGTGCGCGGGCTGGTGCCAGAGAGCGGGGGAGCGATGCAGCACAGTGTGCTGAGTCTGCGCCAGTCGCGCGCCCGCTACGGAACGGTCGTCGGCTGGATCGTTCGCATTCGGCCGTAGCGGGTTCAGGGCATGATCCGAGTGATCTGCCATATAGGTGCCTATAGTGGCGTCATGAATCCAGACGCCAGCGAGAAGCCAAACGGTTCCACCAAAGTCGATGACGAGAAGACGGCACAAGCCGAATCACTCCCGGACGGCTCGCAGAGTGACGGCACGGCCGGGAGCGATAACGACACTGCTTCGGGCGAACCGGCGGACTGAGCCGCACCTACCGTTCCCGCAGAGGCACGGCACGAAGCCTTTCTCAGATGGCAGCGTCTGGGATGAGTTTCTCGGCCCGGTAGCGGTCGAACAGCGACGCGAACGAGTCGACCGTGCGGTGGTGCGGTGTGAAGCCGGCGAGGCGGCTTTTGGTGATGTCGGTGAAGACTTCGATGTTGCGGCCGAGGTCGGCATCGGTGTGCCACCACGACGCGATGCGCCCCAGGTCGGGCTCGACCAGGCCGTGCTCCCTTGCTATATCTGCCCAGACCGGTTCCATGCCGGCCATCTGTACGTCGAGTGTGCGCGGCTCGTCAACGAATCCTTCTGGTTCGACGCCGAAGTAGGCGGCAATCTTCGGCCACATCGCACGCCAGCGGAAGACGTCGCCGTTGACCACGTTGAACGCTTCGTTGGCGCCGGCATCTGTTGTTGCGGCCCAGACCATCTGTTCGGCGAGGATCGTGGCATCCGTCATGTCGGTGACGCTGTTCCACTGCGTCTCGCTGCCGGGAAACACGAACGGGATCCCTAGGTGCTTGCACAGGGAAGCCTGGGCGGCGAGGGTGAGACCCATGTTCATGAGGTTGCCGACCGCGTGGCCGATCACGGTGTGGGAGCGGTGCACTGACCAGGTGAATCCTTGGCGAGCGGATGCCGCGAAGAGCTCGTCCTCCTGCGCGTAGTAGAAGTTGGCCACGTCGAGGCGCGGTTCGTCCTCGCTGAACGGGGTATCGGGCATGGTGCCCTGCCCGTACGCCTCGAACGGGCCGAGGTAGTGCTTGAGCCCGGTAACGAGGGCGACATGGCGAACGGGCGCGTGGGCGAGCGCGGCAAGGAGGTCGCGCACCATGCCGGCGTTCACCTCGATGTTGAGCTCCTCTGTGGCCTGGAGAGACCACGCCGTGAAGAACACCTGCTCGGGCAGCTCGTTGGCCAGCGCTCGCTTCAGGTCGGCGGGGGAGCGCAGGTCGGCTTGGATCCAGCGCACGCCGGGCAGGTCACGGCCGACGCGGCGGGCCAAGGCGAGCACCGTCCAGCCCTCGGTGGAGAGCTGGTCGACGACGGCGGATCCGGTGATGCCGGAAGCTCCCACGACGAGGACGGTGCGGGAGCTGGGCTGGGTTGAGGTAGTCATTACTGGGTGCAACCACCGGGGGTGGCGGGTATTCCTCTCCTGTGAGTTACCGAAACACGGAAACCAGCGCGGTACCACTTCTGGCCTGGTGGATTGCGGATCGGGCGGCGAATCCTGTAGCTGACCAGGCGTGAGCCCTTGGGTCTGGCCGATCCACTCGATGATTGTCATTTGCCGTGGTGGGCCAGTGCGGGCCGCGAGTATGGAAAGCTCGGAGGGTGAAGCCCAACCTTCAGTTCGCGACGTATGCCGCCAAGATGCGACAGCACATCATCGATGGGACTGATCTGGAGGTCGACGCACGGTTCGTAGACATGCTCGCTCGCCGCGGCTCGACGATCCTCGACATCGGCTGTGGGCATGGATCGGCCGTGAACGGACTGCGTGCTCGAGGACACGCCGCCTTCGGGATCGACCCCACGCGCGAGGTATTGGGCGTGGCGTTCGATAACTTCGACTCAGACTGGTTCCGAGAACTCGGGGTGGAGGGGCTGTCGCCGGAACGACTTGCTCGGGTGGGAATTCCAGACACCTATGACGTGGTCCTGATGGCGGGAAACGTTGCGGCGTTTCTCTCAGGCGACGCACTGCGTCATGCTTTCGCCCAGGTGAGCGCAGTACTCAAACCCGGCGGGATTTTCGTTGTGGGAACGTCGAGCCATAGTCGCGGCGGTCCGCACGACCAAGACGATGCTCGTGGCCGAACTGGCCTTCGGCTCATGCATCGATTCTCGGATTGGCACCTTGGCCAGTATTCACCCGATTCCGCATGGTCCGTCAGCGTGTACACGGCACCCGGCGAATCGACCCGGTCAGAGATTCCCGATGGGATCTTCGTTTTGAAATAGGCGGGGTGTTTCCCGATTGGCCGGTCGGGGACGCGCGGGGGAGCATCCGCTCTGAAATGTGCGCGTCACTTTCACCTACGGGCATCCAGTTCTACAGTGTTTCTAGGCAACCTCTTTTACGCGCGGTCGCTTGTTGCGATGGCATGACTTTCAGTCCTTTCAGGTTCTTGTTGCCGAAAATCTGAAAGGCCGCGCCATGTGCGAATTCATCCTGGCCGCCACCGCCCGCAGCTACCTCTTCCTGCGTCGATTCATGCCGACCGCTCTTGTGATCGACGCGATCAACACGCGGCGCGGGCTGAAGTGGGGCGTGCCGGCGATGCTGCTCGCCTTTCCGTATGCGGTTGGTGCCATCTACTGCCGAGCACAGGTCGAAGCCGGCGGCCCCGGATGGCTTAACCTGATCGTGCTGTTGTGTCTCTGGAATACCCTGAAGCTTCTTCTGATCGGGCCGATCAGCCTGCTGAAGTTGATAGCGGTACGCGTTCGTGAAGCTCTGGCGCGGCGTCACCTGACGCGGGCGCTGACCGCTGACAGCATTGATCGCTTTGATAAACCGGTGCTCGCGTCGAGGCGTGGCTGACAACACGTCTGGACCGGGATGCAACCTATTGGCACGGTGTGGGGCCGCCACTCGCTTCGATCGGGTTCGACGTGCTCGCTTGTCGCGCCAACCTGCCCTTGAGAGACTTCTCCGCGACGGGGCGCTCCTAGGAAGGCTCCGGTTTCGGATTTCGGGCCAACTACTTCATCGACGCCGACGGCACTCATCTGAATCTGATTGAGAATCCAAGCCGACGTGAATGCTCTGCCTCACGGACAACGGGCACTCAGCTCCCGCCGGAATGTCGGCGCATGTGTGAGGAAGAGATGATTCGGCTGCCGGCCGCCACGCCGGGTACGCGGCCTCAGAATCGGAGTATATGCGTCTTCACGAGCTCCCAGCCCGAACTGGGGCATAACGGCCGACCGCTCGCAGCGGTCAAGATGAGTCATGACTGATTCACAGCTTCCGTCGAACGGCCCCGATAATACGACGGACCCACTTCCATCCACCCCGGCGTCGGCCCAGTCAACGCAGAGCGCGACGAAACCGAAAAGGTCCTGGTATAAGAAGAAGCGTTTTCTGATCCCAATTGCGGCCTTCCTCATCATCGGCTGGCTAGGGTCATTGGGAGGTGACAACCCCGACCTGGTCGGATCAGCGAAGCCAACCGCGACCGCGACCGAAGCACCGTTGACGGCGGCGGAGATTGCTGAAGAAGAAGCTGCCGTCGCGGCACAAGCGGAAAAGGACGCTGCCGACGCCGCCGAGAAAGTCGCCCAGAAGGCTGCCGCCGCCGAAGCTGCTGCTGCTGCAGAAGCTGCAGCTGTTGCAGAAGCTGCCGCTGCCGCTGCAGCCGAAGAAGCCGCCCGTGGCACCGTTTCGCAGCAGAATGCCCTCCGGTCCAGCGCAAGTTACCTCGACTACAGTGCGTTCTCTCGCTCGGGATTAGTCGGGCAACTTGAATTCGAAGGCTTCTCCACGGAAGACGCGACCTGGGCTGTCGACCGCGTGATCGTGGATTGGAACGTACAGGCGGCGGCATCAGCTAAGAGCTACCTCGAATACACGTCCTTCTCCCGTTCCGGCCTCGTGGACCAGCTTGTCTTCGAAGGATTCACATCAGAACAAGCTGAGTACGGCGTGAGCCAGACGGGACTGTAGCCAGAGCTGGTCTGTGTGTCCAGTATGTGGCGGACAATCGCAACGGGGTCCTAGAGGAATAACCGGACGTCCATTCAAATGCAGGCGAATCATCCGCGTGCCACACTATGGCAAGAACTAGCGGGGGAGGCATGGCCAAACAGATTTCTGACCAACCATCAGCAGGATGGTATGTGACACCAGACGACGACACTGTCCTCCGGTATTGGAACGGGCACACGTGGACGTCTGAGGAACGCTCCATTGACCAACGATCAAAACGAACTATTCGACAAGCCGACAAAGCAGCGGCGAAAACGTTGGCGGCGGAAGCGGCTGCCCGAGCACGTGAACTTGCAGCGGCCATAGCTGTGGAGGCACAGAAGTCGGCTGCGGCTGCGTCCATTCTTGCTGCCGAAGTTGCGGCAGAAACGCAAGCACAACCCGACCGAATGATGATCGTACCCGTCACCGTCACCGTCCCCGCTATGCCCGCACCGTCAGTCGCCGCTGAGCCCGCACAGCCAGATGTCGTTGTCACATCGAATGAAGTAGCCTTAGCCCCAGCAGGGCATGACAGAACGTCTGGCGAGTTGGATGCTGGTTGGCATCCGGACCCGATGGGTGCGCTGCAGCTGCGTTGGTGGGACGGCGCCAGGTGGACTAACGAAACGATGGCTCTGCCTGCCCCAGGTGTTCCCGTCACCGCTGCTGCGCCGATGACACACGGGAGAGCGATAGCGCGTGACAACGGTCCCAATGAGCCCGACCAGGTTGCCAGATAGTACGTTTCACAATTTGATCTGAGCCCTAAAGCTGTTGCGAAACGCGGCGGACACGGCTTGGGTACTAAACTTCATGGTCCAACTTGATGCGGCTGAGATTTTGGCATTTCACCTTCTGGGGTTCTCTCGTACTGGCCTTTCTGCTCGCGCTTATTGCTGCACCGCTCGCGTACTCCTTCTTCGTATTCCTACCGCTTCTTGGGTGGTTTTGGTTGCATGGGCAGATGGCATGCCGCGCATGCGGGAAAATCTTGGCGTTCACACGATTGAACGGCGGAATGGATGTGTGCACAAAATGCCATCATCCGACGGACAAAGCACTCCATGAGGGCGCCGCGTAACGGTTTCACGGCAGCTTTAGCTACCCACCCCGCCGCATCACTAACATAGGTCTACGACTGGACACTCAAATAACTAACCAAGAGTCGCGCGTCACAAACGTTGCACCGCCGACGACACAGGCGTACATCGGCAAGTTCCCGAGTCCTGCGGGAAACTGGGCGTTAGGTTTTGGCATCGCCGGATTCCTTCTGTCGCTCATTCCGCTAGGGGATTAGTCACCATCCCCGCGATCGTTCTCGGGATACGCGCGCTCCGAAAGAAGGGTGTGCGCAAAACCTGGGCGATCGTCGCCCTTTCACTGAGCGCAGCCGGATGGTTTGTCTCAATCGCCTTGTTTATGGGCTCTCCTGACTCTTCCGTGGGTTAATTCCGTCCGGGGAGCATTGGTTTGTGACCGCCGAGGCTGAGCATGGCGAGGGCGATGAGGGCGTTGGGTGATTTGAATCCGAAGGCGATGCG
>NZ_SOGS01000001.1:0-30081 GCF_004403505.1 Cryobacterium sp. TMT1-2-2
GCACTCCTCGATCGGAGATGTCAGCCCCGTCGCCTTCGAACTGCAATACTCATCACAGACCGCGGAAGTTCAACTCGCCGCTTAACCCGTGTCCACTAACCGGGGGCAAGGCCACCCCTCCAGCAACAACCCCAAGATTTTTCGATAGTCCGCCATGACCCGCCCCTTACTGAAAAGGACCACGCCTGATGCCTGGTCCTCTCACAGCAGAGCAGTTCACCACCCGCCAGCGCTACCGTGTACCCGGAATCGCGCTACCAAGTCGCCGGACTGGCGCTATCCACAAGCCCTACTCGCCAAGTACCAAGCACTTCCTCACCGGGAGTCTTCTGCGAGACGGTCCCGGCCGAGAACAGTCTGTTCAACTGCGGTAATCCGGGTGATGCAGGGATGATAGTCCAACTAGGTGATGGTGCTCAGCTATGTCAGCATCGGTTCAAGCGCATCTGAGTATTTGATGCCTTGAGAGCCACCCGATCGTGCGGTCCAGAGCCACCGTTCGTGCGGAAGGGAGCCAGGGGTGGTGTGACTGGGAGCCGCTGGCTCTCTCCGCTGGATTGTTAGCGGTCGGCCGGGTCGGTCTGCTCCCTCATGTTATGGGTGCCGGCCTCGACCCAGACGATGTTATGGATGATGCGGTCCATGATCGCGTCGTCGTGTGCACCGGAGCCGAGACGACTGCGCTAGGCCTCGTTAGCGCATGCAACTCGAATTTCAGGTGTGGACGATAGCGGCTTGCTGTCGTCGATCTTTTTCTGCGCTGGGAACTGTGCTGAAAAGATTCTTCTCAATTGCTGATGCTGAGCGCCGGAGCTCGGCAGAGACCTCGTGAAGACTTTGGTCGCTCAAAATGCTCCGCAGAGCCGAAACATGAATTGCGCCAACGATGGAGCCATTTCTCTGGATGGGCGCTGCGAGACCGATGATGCCCAAAACTGCCTCTTCGCGGGAGATGCTCATCCTCTCGATCCTGATCCAATCCAGTTCTCGCATTAGTGACTGCTTATCCACACGGGTTTGAGGGGTGAGTCTCTGTAACGGTCCATTCATCAAATCTTGACGAATCTCTCGGTTGAGCGCGGCAAATAACTTTCCTGCTGCGGTCGCATGGCGATACAGAGGCAGCCCGAGCGGAATGTGAACGTTGATCCTTTGCTGGCCTTGGAATCGGCTGGCGTATATGACATCGTTTCCTGTTCGCACCGCCAGGTAGGTGTCGAATCCGATCTTGTTCTGCAGCTTCTCTAGTTCTGGAGCGGCCACGTTGACAATGTTCAATCGTTCTTGAACTTTGAAGGATAAGCGAGCAGTTGCAGGCCCCACATCGTATCCATCACTCGTGGATGAGACCATGCCCCCTCGCGCCATGGCTTTTAGTAGGTCATGTGTACTGCTCACAGGGAGTGACAGGGAATGGCTCACTTGGGTTACAGTCTGTGGGCCTACTGACGCAAGACGTCCAAGAATATCGAAAATTCGCTTTAACCGCTGAATTTGCATGTCAACCCCCTAAGGCCCGTCTCTTCGTCGAGACGATATTCGATAATCCGGTAGTGATCTTCGAATATTCGAATTCAACTCTGTTCGGTTGAAACAATCAAATCGTCTTCGTGTTTTCGAAGAACAAAAATCTCCAGCGAGGGGTGCGATTGAGCCTATGTTCGCGAGGCCTGAGGTATTCGTTTGAGCAGTTCATGCTTTGAGAGCCCCGTGGCCTTGTCCGTATCCTCGGATGACGTGAATATCCGAGGGAGTTGGCCTGTCCGGCCAGTATGACTGTTGCCCATGGTTATTGCTGATCCGAGGGTGCCCTATGTGGTTGGTCAAGCTGCGAAGGATGATTGGGCATTGATAAATGCTGCCGTCTCGGAGCAAGGCGTAGAAGGCCGTCACCGTTTCGCCATAACTGTGTTCGATCGGTTCCAGTAACATGCCGCGTAAGGATTCTGCGGGCTGGTCGAGTGGGCACTCGTCGATGGCTAGCCACGTGTACGCCTCCTGCTTGAGTGGGAGTTTACCGGTGGCGTCGGAATCGTTCGGGCTGTTAACGAGGCTCATTTCGAGGGCGGTGACTCGAGTGGCAGCGTTCCCGTTACGCCTCCGTCGACCGGCAGCACTACGCCCGTGATCCATCGAGCGGCGCGGCTGGCAAGGAAGACCACGGCGTAGGCCGGATCCCATCCGGTTCCCTCAATTCCCAAAGCGGAGATGTGGTTGCGGGCTGCCCGCATCTCTGTGCTGAGCCCCCGCATCTCAATTCGGGGGGTAAGGACCTGCCCCGGGGCGACCGTATTCACACGGATTCCATCGCGCCCGTGCTGGGTAGCCATCGCCTTCGTGAGATTGATAATGGTTCCCTTGCTGGTGGGGTAAAAAAGGCTTGGATATCCTCCTCCGAGGCCTGCGATCGAAGAGATGTTGACGATGGATCCACCCCCTGCGCTGCGCATTATTGGCACAACATGCCGCGAGGCGATCACCATTGACTTCACGTTCACGCGCATTCCAGCATCCCAAGCCTCAAGATCAACGAATTCAGCGGTCCCACCAGGACCGACGATGCCAACGTTGTTTACGAGTGTGTTCACAGGGCCAAAATTGGCAACGACTTGCGAAACTGCTTCGAGCACCGCTCTGTCGTCCGCGAGATCCGCAATCGCAACTAATGACGTACCACCACGCCGGCTAATCATCCGATGAGTCTCTTCTGCGGCAGCCCTGTCGATATCGAGCAAGCCCACGCGGGCGCCAGCGTCTGCCAGCAGTATTGCGGACGCACGGCCAATTCCAATTCCTGGCCCGACGGAACCTGCGCCGGTCACAATGGCCGTTGTACCGGTTAGATCGAAAAGTTTGTGGAATGGAGCCGAGCTTGAGAGTGGATCGAAAGTGGTGGGCATCTTTGCCTTACTGGATGTTGTCGCTTGGGCTAGAAAGAGTTGCGAGCGGCCCGGTCGCGTCTTCGGAGAGAACCCGTAGCGCTCCCATTACCAAGGACTGGCTCAACGCCGGTGCGAGCACAGTGTCGTGGTCCCGGTATGCAAGTAAGAGCCTCTTGTGGTCGTCGAGAGAACGCTGCATGCGGCCTGGAGCGCTCATGCTCGTGTGGCGCAATCTGAGTACTTGGATTCCAAGACCTTCGAGGGCCTTCTTGAGCGTCATATCGCCAGCCAGAGTTGCGGATTGCTCGTGGAACAGCACATTCGCCCAAAAGAAAGCATCGACGTTTTCACGTTTCACAGCTGAGGTCATTCGGGAAAGAGTGTGCTCGAGGACCTCAATTCCGTCGGGACCGATGGTGCGGGCTAACCGGTCTGAAAGCACTGCGTCCAGTTGTGATCGCAGTGTGTAGATCTCACGGATTTGCTGTGGATTGAGTGTGATGACCCTCGGTCGTTTTCGGGCGGGAATGGCAACCAGGCCACCATTTTCGAGCACCATGAGCGCTTCCCGAATCGGAGTGCGACTGGTTCGGAATTGCTTTGCGAGGTCCATCGAGTTGAGGTCGTGCTCGGGCAACAAACGCCCTTCGATAATCGATCGCGCAATCGTAAGGGCGATCGTTCCCACAAGAGTGTTTTTCCGATCATCAAGATTGAGAAGTCTGCCCAGCAGTTCGGCTTCCTCGTCCTCGCTGATTGCATCGATGTTCGTCTGTAGCATGTTCAAACCCTAACCGGATGCCGAACCTATAATCAGCTGATGACCCGGGCCAAAGGGACGACCGGGCCTGCGTCAGAATCGTGAACACGAATTGGCACAGCCAGGACTTCTACTCGGTGCCCCGCTACCTTGGCCAACCCTGGACCGAGGTTCTCGATAATGAGCGTGTCGTGGCCGAGCAATATCTGATGTACGGGCCAGTCAAATCCGTCCGGACGAAAGCCGTCAGGTAGATCCGGGGTGAAGACGTCCATTCCGAAGAGCCGGACGCCCTTTGCGACCAGCCAGTGAGCCGCCTCCTCAGTGATGTACGGGTGACCCGACGAGTGGATGTCTTCCGTTCCGAAACGCGACGCATATCCGGTGTATATGAGGACTATGTCCCCTTCGCGTATCGGAGGCCCCGCCATTTTAATGTCGTCCACATCTATGGGAGAGACACCCTCGCGTTGAATGTCGAGGACCACCCCCTCCCCAACGAAATGCGACGTGGGATAGCCGTCAATCACTTTACCGTCCGGCATGAAATGTGCGGCTGCATCGATGTGGGTACCCATATGGGCGGCCATTTTTACGTGGGTGATACGGATGTGGATGGGATTGGGGGTGGCGACGTGATCGGTCCAATGTTCAAACTCGCCATGCGGTTTCGCCCCGGGCATTCCAGGAAAGAGCGGCTGGGAGAGATCAATCCATTGTGCAGTCATACTTGATTCCTTTTCTGAAGACACCGGTTCATCTTGAATCTTTACTGTCGACATTATCAGCCCGGGTGTCTAACTTATACACCCATAATTGGCTTTTTGAGCCCCATAATTTGTCAAAAACGATGGTAGTGTCGACACTAGGTTGTAGAGGAATGAAATACCCTCCCACTTATGAAAGGACGTCGCATATGGCCGTTCAGACTGACGGAGGCAGAGACTCCGCCGCGAGCACGCTGCCGTATAACGATCTCGAGCTGGTGGAAACCGCAGTGCAAACGACAGTCGGACCTCGGCTTCAAGGGCAGACTTGTCGAGATTGCGGTCAAAACATGCTCGGCCGTCGCTACGTATGTAGTGGCTGCATGAGTTCAGAACTCGATCAGAGTTTATTTGGACCATTCGGCTCGTTGTATTCATACACGGTCGTTCGGGTGTCCCCCAAGTTTGCTGAGGCTCAGCTGATGGGTTATGTAGACCTTGATGAAGGTGTGCGTCTGCTTGCACTCATTTCAGCCGACCCGGACGTCCTGAGGTGCGATCTTCCTGTTGAGCTGGTCATTGGCAGTGATTGGTATTTCAAGACGTCCGAAACTAAAAGTGCGGCAGAAACAGATGACTGAGGCATATATTGTGGCGGGTGCCATGACCCGATTCGGCAAGTACAAGTCGTCTTCCTATGCTGGTTTGGCCGTACCTCCGCTAGTTGAAGCGCTGAGGGAGTCCGGTCTGAAAAAGGCTGAGGTGCAGGCTGTCTTTTGCGGACACTCCTACGGCGGGATGCTTACCGCCCAGCGGATCACTAAGGAGATTGGCCTCGGTGGTGTGCCCGCCGTAAACGTGGACAATGCATGTTCAGGCGGAGCGACGGCTGTCAGCCAGGCAATCAGATCCGTACAGAGTGGGCAGCACGAAGTCGTGATTGCCCTGGGTGTCGAAAAGTTGACTCAATTCAGTGGTGGCACACTTCCCCTTCCGGAGGAGGACCGTGAGGTTCAGCGCGGGATCGTGATGCCTGCGGTTTATGCAATGCGCGCACAGCGCTACCTCTACGAAACGGATGCAACGATCGAGGACTTCGCGGCGGTCAGCGTGAAAGCGCGTAGGCACGGCTCTATGAATCCGTTCGCCCAGATGCGCGCAGGCGTGACGGCCGCCGAGGTGCTCGAGTCTCGGCCGATTGCGGACCCGTTTACCCTCCTTATGTGTTGTCCGACGGGTGATGGTGCAGCTGTCGTCGTTATCGTTTCCGAAAGGGTTCGGAAACGTCTGGGGGGCAAAGCTGTGTCCTTCCGTGCATCTGTCCTCCACTCTGGCGAGGTCGCCGAGGGGTTTCGCGACATGACCGACCCGCAGATCACCACGAAATCAGCCGCGGAGGCCTATGAGCAGGCTGGTCTAGGTCCCGAGGATCTCGATGTCATCGAACTGCACGATGCGTTCTCGAGCGCCGAGATCATGTACTACGAGTCTTTTGGACTGGCAGAAAAGGGTCGAGGGTTTGAGCTTATCCGAGCGGGTGAGACGACCTTTGGGGGACGTGTTGTGGTGAATCCCAGCGGAGGCTTGCTGGCCAAAGGGCACCCGGTAGGTGCAAGCGGCGTCGCTCAAATTGTTGAGTTGTTTTGGCAGCTGACGGGTACTGCCGGTGAACGCCAGGTGGACGGTGCACGCTTTGGGCTTGCTCATGTGACCGGCGGGGGCATATCTGGTCTTGACCACGGAGCCTGTGCAGTGCACATTCTTGAGTCGACCTGATGCACGGGGAAGTTGGACTTGATCGGCCTCCTCTTGAAGGCTTGACAGTTCTAGACCTGACCACCTTTCTGTCCGGTCCGTTTGCGACACAGTTGTTGGCGGATATGGGAGCCAACGTGATCAAAGTTGAGCCACCGCAGGGCGACTCGAGTCGAAGAATTCCGCCTCACTTTGTTGACGGAGACAGCGCTTATTTCCTTGCTCACAACCGTAATAAGAGGAGCGTCGTACTTGATCTCAAGAATGTGCGCGACGTACAACGGCTCAGCGGAATGGTCGCTGCTGCGGATGTCGTGATCGAGAACTTTCGACCAGGTGTCACTACACGTCTTGGTATTGATCCCGAATTTTATTGCAAGCAGTATCCCTCGCTTGTGTGGGCTTCAATTAGCGGTTTTGGCCAAACTGGGGCCCGACGGGACCGGCCGGCTTACGACATGATCGTACAAGCTCTCTCTGGGGTGATGAGCCTGACGGGTGAGCCAGGCCGTCCAGCTGTTCGGCTCGGAATTCCAGCGGGCGACGTTGTGGCGGGGATGTACTCCGTAATTGGACTGCTTGCGTTGCTCACTCGCGTACGATCTGGAGGACCGGGTGGTCAGGTCGATGTGTCCATGCTCGATAGCCAACTCACAATGCTCTCCTATCAGGCTGTTTACTCGATGATTTCTAACACTGCCCCTCTACCACAGGGCGCTGGTCATGATTCGATTCCCACTTATAGGTCATTTGTGGGTTCGGATGGTCATGAACTGGTCGTCACCGCGAATACTGAGCGCATGTGGACAGGCTTGTGCGATGCGCTAGAGCTGCCGGAGTTGCTAAGCGATACGAGATATGAGTCCGGCGAGAGTCGCCTTAAGAACAAGTACACGCTGTGGGACGTCCTTGAGGCTCGCTTTTCCGAAAGGCCAGCAGCTGCTTGGGTTGACTCTCTCGTAACGAACGGCGTACCCGCAGCTCTTATTCGCTCAGTTCCTGAGGCGTTGTCGGACGCCAGAGAATCTGGACGGAACATGGTGGTTTCGGTCGTAGATGAAAAGAGGGGACGCTACGAGGCGGTAGCGTCCCCAGTCAAATTTGTTGGCACTGTGGAGGTGCGCCCGACCTTTCCTCCGCGCCTGGGCGATGATACTGATGCAGTCCTGGCCGAGTTTGGGATCAACGTGGCAATGGCCACTGTCGTTGCGGACTCGCAGGACCGCAATGAATCGTGAAGCTTTGAGCCGTTATTCGTTGTTTTCAGTAGTGGGAGGCCTGGGGCACTCAGCGTCATGACATATACGGATGACGTCGTGTCATATATCCAGATGCGGGGTACGTCTACGGAAAGCGGGCGGCGCCCCGTCTTGCACGCGATTGTAGACACTCTGGCAGTCGCGGCCGCCGCAAGTAGTACTTCGCTGGTTCGAACGGTTCGTTCGACCCTTGTGGCAACTGGTCCACAGGTCCTCTGGGGAACACGACAAACGGGGTCACCGATTGAGTCAGCTTTTCATAATGGTGTTGCGGCTCACGCGCTCGACTTTGATGACATGTCGGAAAGCGTGAGAGGACATCTGAGTAGTGTGCTCCTGCCTGCGCTATTTGCAGCGCTACTGGCGCTTCCCGAGGAAGATTCGAATGCCGCAGCAACACGCTTCTCGCGTGCCTATGCGGTCGCAGCGCAAGTAGCGGGTTCTCTTGCTGCCGGGCTCACCCTGGACGGACATTATCGCCGAGGGTTCCATTCCACAACCACAGTCGGTGCTATCGCTGCAACCGCCGGTGTCGCGCACTTGTTGGCGCTCACACCGAACATTACGCGCAACGCGCTGGGCATCGCCGCATCGACGGCCAGCGGGATCCGACAGAACTTCGGTTCCGATACTAAGGCGCTTCAAGTTGGGTCGTCTGCGGCAAACGCAATCCGAGCGATTCAATTTGCGGCTCGGGGTTTGACAGCCGACGCTGACAGCCTCGGTGGGCAGGCAGGCTTCTTGCGTGTTTTCGGCGAGCCAGCGGAACTTGAGAACGCGGTGTCGATATTGAACGGCCAAGCTGTCGTTGACCACCCAGGAATAAATATCAAGCTGATTCCGAGCTGCTATGAACTGCAGCGCACAGCGCATGCTGCGCTACAGCTGCGTGACAACTTGCCCGAATCGATTGATTCAATTCAAGTCACGCTGAACAGACGTGCGACGGACCCTCTAATTATGCGATACCCGACGAACGGGCGCGAAGCCCAGTTCAGCCCGTCCTTCGTTGTTGCTGCTGCATTTGAATTGGGGCAGCTCAATCTCTCAGCATTCACCGACGAGGTGGTATTTGACGCGAGAATCAGCGATATCGCCAGCAGAGTCGTCGTGGGCGAGGCGGATGCTCCGTCGGAAGGCGGAGCGCCGCTGTCCCGATTTGCTGCGATCACGGTGGCTGGAGGCGGTGCTATTGTCCAGGCTGTCGTCGAGGAGGCGCCTGGTAGCGCCCTGCTTGAACTGGATCGCAGCGCTCTCAGGAGAAAAGCACTTGACTGTCTCACAGTGTTGGGGCGCAGCGATCTTACCGGCCGGTTGTTTTCCGCAGCGCAGAGTCTCATTTACGGCGGTGAAACAGCTCCGATTCGCGATTTCATTATCGAGCTCGGACGCCCCGCTAATCACGGCGTTGTCAGACCCCAATAGAAAGGAACGTCAATGTCGCTTAGATCTGGACCTTCGGAGATCGCGCCAGGAGTGCGCTTCGATTTCTCGGGTAAGACCGCAATTGTAACGGGTGGAGCGGGAGGTATCGGGCTAGCAGTGGTTGCTGCATTCGCCGCTTCCGGCGCGCGGGTGGTAATCGCCGATACAAATGGCCGCGAGGCGGATGAAAAAGCCCGTGTTATCGATGGGGGCCGAGGGCTGGTAACGTCCTTCGCCGTGGATGTCACCGACGACCGGAGCGTTGCCGAATTGATGAAGTACTCGAATGAATTTGGTCCGGGTATCGAGATCCTCGTCAATTGCGCGGGGATCACCTCGACGCGCATTGTGGAAGAGACTTCGAGTCAGGAATGGAAGCGGGTACTCGACGTCAACCTGAGCGGAGTCTTTACGACCTGTCGTGAGGTCTTGCCGTACTTTGCCGAGAAGAAGTATGGGCGCATTGTTAACGTGGCGTCTGTTGCCGGCAAGCGGCTGAGCTACAATGCATCGGCTGCTTACACTTCAAGCAAGTACGGACTCATTGGTTTCACAAAGCACCTTGCTTATGAGGTTGCACCGGTTGGTGTTCGCGTTAACGCAGTGTGTCCAGGACCCGTGATGACCCCGATGCTCCAAGCGATGTCTGGAGAGGAAATCATCGCGTCGCGTCGCGCCGACATTCCGAATGGCAGGATTTCAACTCCTGAGGACCAAGCCAAACTCATTCTGATGTACTCGTCGGATCTTGTTGATTTCGTCGTGGGAACAGCCCTTGATGTAGATGGTGGTGCCCTGCTTGGTTGGTATCCAGTTGAGTCGTATTTTGAACGTCGGCTGGCCCAGCGTGATTGGAACGGCGCAAGTCGATAACTTTCAAATTCCTGTAGTCGCCCGCGGTAGTTCTCGCTTTCTCTCGCGGCAGCACTTCTAGTAAAGCAAGTATTGACTTCCGAGGGAGCCGGGGGGTGCCCCTATGTTCTTGTCAAGCGGCAAGGACGTGTCTGGTCTCGTAGAATGTGCTGTCGCGGAGCATCGCGAAGAGTACGTCGCAGCGCCGGCTGGCGAGGGCGTGTTAACGCCGAACCCAAACAGGGCCAATAGTGCCGGCGGTTTCAAGTGATCGTCGCAACCCCGCGCGATTGCCGAACACGCCTACGAACAGTGTATCCGCGCGCAGTACTTCCAGGGACTCGACCTCGAGGAAGCCTGAGTCGCCGCCAAAGACTCCCCGGCGGAGCCGGGAAGATCTTGCGCAAGCAGGCCCCTTTTCACCTTCTCCACCGCGTAATCCGTAACCGGGAGCGCTAGTGGTGGCGCGTAGCGCTTGGTCGTCGCAAATCGGGGAAGTAGTGAGTGTTGCAACGAGCACTTGAAACCGCCGGCACTATTGGCCCCGTTTTCAGTTGGCGTTCACAGTGTGACAGCTTTGTCAGCTGACGTGCTCCGAAACATTCATCGAAGGGACCTGTGATGCTCGCCTAAATCCTTTCTTGGAGCGATGCGTCTTATTTAGGATTCGGCTTTCAGCTTCGCGGGCGATACGGGTGATCGCCAGGTTGATAATGACGTATATCAGACCGATCACAAAGTACATTTGAAGCGGATTGTGCAAGGTCTGAATGGCCATCTGCCCTCGACGTAGAAGCTCTTCAAAGGAGATAACGAAACCCAAAGACGTTTCTTTTAGGACAATGACAAGCTGGCTAATCAGAGCTGGCAACATCAACTTAAACGCTTGCGGTAGAACGACCAACCGGAGGAGATCGAAATTCGATAGTCCGAGTGAAAGGGCTGCCTCGGTTTGGCCCTTTGGCAGCGCTGAAATACCACTTCGGATAATTTCCGCAATTGCCACGCTGCTGTAAAGCACAATCCCAATTATTAGGTACCACATGAGAGACAAAGGTGCGTTGATGACCGGAAGAATCCTGGACACGGCATAAATAAGCAACACCACGGGCACGGCACGGAGAACTTCTATCACCGTGACGATTATCCACCTGTACCAAGGAGCCGCTGAAACCCTGCAAACAGCTAAGAAAGTCCCTGCTGCTAAAGACAGAACCAGCGCAAGCGTCGCCACGATCAGCGTGTTAAGCAGTCCGTGGCCCAGGAACTGCCACGTGACCATGAAATCTTCATTAGTTGGATTGAAAAATGGACCGAGCTTTGCTTCCGTGAATTGTCCCGCTTGAACTAGCCGATACAGGACAACGGACAAGATCGTTGCCACTGTGACGCCGATTACCACGGACGCAATCAACGATCGCCTGCTTGCTCGCGGGCCAAGAGTGTCAAACAGCACATTGGTCGTTGCAGTCACCGGGCTATCGCCACCTTTCGTTCTAAGGCGCCTAATAGGGCGCTCACTGGCATGATCATGAGGAGATAGCCAGCAATGACACCGAGCAGAATGGGGATTGCCGGTAGCCCTCGAGCTGCTATCAAATCGTCTGCAACTTTGAAAAGGTCGCCACCGACTCCGAACGCACCTACGATCGCTGAGCCCTTAATCATCTGAGCAATTACATTTGTCATCGGAGGCACGCTGGAACGCAGTGCTTGTGGAATGATCACGAAGGTAAGGCTGTCCCGAGGCCCCATCCCCAAAGATCTCGCTGCTTCGGCCTGTCCCACAGATACGGAGTTGATTCCACTGCGGATCGCTTCAGCCATGAACGCGCCTGTGTACAGTGTGAGTCCGGCAACGCCAAACGTGAAATATGATCCGTTAAGTCCAATTTCGGGCAAACCAAAAGCGATGAAGAACAAAACCAGTGCGAATGGGCAATTGAGGAATATCACCAAGTAACTCCTGGCCAATTTCTCAAGAACAGGCACAGGAGATACTCGAGCGGCGGCAATCAGAATCCCTAGCGACAAGGCTCCTACCACCGCAATTGCACAAATTTGAAGTGTTCCAAGCCAACCACTGAGGAAATAGTCGAAGTTATCGAATATCGCACTCATGCCAAATCCCTATGTCACTTACAAGGCATCTGTTCAGGAAGCTCGGGCACTTTCTCAGAGCTCAGGCCGGCTCGCAGCCAGGCCTCCTCGTAGGCACCACTGTCAAACGCCTCAACGATGACATCTTCAATGAATTGACAGAATTCGGTGTCTCCATGTTGGATTCCGACGCCGAAATTTGCCTCATGAAAGTTCTCGCCGACGATCTTGTAAAGTCCTGGATTCTCGGCATCAAGCCCTAGAAGCGTTGCGTCAGTCATCGCCATGACATCGACTTGGCCGTTTTTTAGAGCCTCAGTACATTTCGTGTGGGAATCGAACTCCACAATCTGCTCGGCAGAATCGGAAAGAAATGGTTGAATGAACTGGCTTTCGATAGAACCGATTCCCGTGCACACTTTCATGTTCGGGTTGTTCAAATCCTCAATTCCAGTGATATCTGAGTCTGCGCGTACCATGAGCCCAGAACCACCGGGATAGTAAGGGCCGGCGAAAGCCACCCGTTCCTCGCGCGCATCGTTGATCACATAAGTAGCAACAATCATGTCCACCTTGCCCGTCAGGATGTTTTCCTCACGAAATTTCGATGGCGTTTCAATGAATTCGATCGTGTCCGCTGTGATCCCAAGTTTTGCGGCAATCATCTTGGCTAGATCGATATCGACGCCGTTCAGAGTTCCGTCAAGTCCTTTTAGGCCGAAGCCAGGAAGATCTGCTTTAACTCCGACCCGTATCGAACCATTTTCTGCGAGTTTGGCCATCGTTGTGCCCTCGTTAAAGACTGGATTCTCAGCTACCGGGTAACTGGCTACCGGGACATCAGCACCGGCGTCGGTCGCCGAGCATCCGGCGAGCACAAGGATCGACATAAGCGCTCCAATTGAAAAAATATTCTTGCCTATCTTCATCGCAATTCCTTTACTGTTCGTGAGTGAATACCTTGGAAATGAAATCTTTTGCCCTATCAGTTTTGGGGTTTCGAAAAAACTCTTCCGGCTTTCCCTGCTCCACGATTTGACCGTCTGACATGAATACGATTCGATCGGCGACCTTGCGCGCGAATCCCATTTCGTGAGTCACACAGATCATGGTCATGCCCTCTTGCGCCAGAGATGTCATGACGTCCAAGACCTCATTTACCATTTCTGGGTCGAGTGCCGAGGTCGGTTCGTCAAAGAGCATCACGCGTGGTTGCATGGCAAGCGACCGGGCAATAGCAACTCGCTGCTGTTGTCCGCCGGATAGCTGGGCGGGGAGCTTGTCGGCCTGATCCGCCACACCCACCCGGGTAAGCAATCTAAGTGCGCTCTTCCTGGCTTCTTCCTTCGAAATATGCCTCACGCGAACCGGAGCCAAAATCACGTTTTCGAGGACGGTCATATGCGCGAAGAGGTTAAAGTTCTGGAAGACCATTCCAACAACTGCTCGATGTCTTGCGAGGGCTTTCCCTTCAACCGGAAGTTCATGACCTTCTAGGGTTACTACCCCGGTGTCTATGGTCTCTAATCGGTTGATGATCCGACATAGCGTTGATTTTCCCGAACCAGATGGTCCGAGAACCACCACCACTTCACCCCTTGAAACGCTGAAGTTTATGTCCTTAAGGACGTGGAGATTTCCATAGTGCTTGTTGACACCCGTTATACGGATGATTGGATCCGTGATCGTTTCTTCTGGAATGACTAAATTACGTTCTGCACTCACTATTGCGGCACCGTCCTTGATCGTTGAATTCGCATGGGCCGATGCGTCAAGTTCGACGCTTGAAGTGATGTTTGTGGGTGCGCTACGTCTCAGCACTGCTTAGAGCCAGCGCTCCAACCACCGCTGGTGTTCCGCCATGCTAAGAACGTTGCAGACGGAGAAGCAGCCTGAATGAATTTCGGCGGGCACGCCAATTCCAGTCACCATTTTGAGAGAGAGAGGCGGGCCTCTCGACATTCAATTCGCTATCCATCATTGGTGCTGATTTCGATATGAAGCTGTCAGACAAACTCTTCCCGCTTTTTGGGCACCTTGCCTCTCTGTCTCCTCGGCTTTGAGGGCATCGTTTATTGTGTCGACACTAGTGCAACTGTTTGAAAAAATGCAATCCCTATTTCGAATAAATCACTCCAAAAAAATGCTGAAACACTGCGTATTTGGGCGACTGGAAGACATGCCGAATACCTTGAGACATCTAAATTGTCGACACTAAGTCTTTTTTGAACGCACCGAGGTCACCCCGACGGCTAGCGAGCAACGGCGCCGGGGCGGTTTGAATATGGTGCCTACGAGCCCAGTGCGATGACCTGTACCGCCTGGCCGGCGGCTCTGACGCACAGCCTCGAAGGTGAGACTCCTTGAGCACCTGTGCAACTTGATGGACGAGAAACTGCGCATTCATTGCTCACCGGGGCAAGCTGTCACATTCTTTTCAGCAACATCTGACCGATGAGGAGGCGGACGATTTCATCATGGGGCGTTGAATCAGTCAGCTGTCAACGATGCTCGAGCGCACCACTCGCTAAGTGACGCTCGAGCATCTGCTTGATAGTCACGGTGCCGCAGCTATCCGTGACGGCCTCGATCGCGATGCTTTTTGGCCTGCCTGAGGGATTCTTGACCAGGGATCAAGGTTCAGAATTTATAACCACTAGGAGTTTTTGTCCGGTTTAGTCAGTGCGCACAACTCACATGAGCTACTTCTGCGACACTGTCATTCCGCAAGTGAACCATCCACTTGATTCGTCCAGGGGCCCTGATCGCCAACAAGCGTCAGCGCATCCCACTGAAACATTGGATCAATGCGGCTAGTTCGGTCGGCGCATCGCGCTGAACGTTGTGACCTGCGTCAAGTGTCACTACGGTTCCCGAGGGAATATGTCGAGAGAAATCCTCGATAGCTTCCGCGTCCAGAATCCCGCGGGTTCCGCAGACCAATAGGACATCGATGTCGAGTTCGGCCAGAATCGGCCAGAGCGCTTCTCCATCGAAATTGCGGTGGGCACCGGCTGGCAGAGATGCCAGATGGTGCTTAAAGATGATGCGGCCGTCCTCACGCACCCTCGTATTGAGCATGACGCCCCGTTCAAGATCAGCGGCATTGTTGCCGATTCCAAACTCGATCGCACGGTCAATCACTTCTGCATGCGAGGCGTAGCTTTTTGGGCCGGCAATGAATGCGCTGACAGGGCTAATAAATGACGACTTTGATTGGAAACTGGGTGTGACATCCACGATCACCAAGTGCGAGAGCTGGCTGCGCAGCTGACTTGCGACCGGGATCGCCGCTAGGCCGCCGAGTGACTGCCCGACCAATATCCGAACGCTCGAACTGAATTTTGGTATAACGGATGCCAGCGATGGCGCGATGGTTGGCGGGGTGTAATCGGCGTCGTCCCGCCACTCGGATTCGCCGTGCCCTGGGAGGTCCAGTGCGACTGCCGCCTGGCCCAGAACGAGCGCTGTTGAGTCCCACGAGTGGGCATTCAAGCCAGCTCCGTGGAGGAAAGCAATCTCTGGATTAGCCACGCCCCATTGGAGTGCACTGATCTTGTCACCAGTTGCGGATATTTCCGCAGTGCGGCGCACCGGTAATGGATTCGTGACACCCAGCCTTACCGCGTCGGCAACGACAAACGCGAACTCGTTGAATAGATCTTTTTTTAGTTCCGCTTTGTTCATAGCAACCATCCTTGTCTGACCACAACATATGATTCCACGCTACGTTCGCTGACTTCGCTGCCGGTACGGATGTTCGGGATCTCGAAGAATCGTTGCGATTGCTGGCCTTGTTCGTTTGAATTCAGACGTTCGGAAAAGATTTCCGAGGAATCGAACCTAACTCAGTGTTGAGGCAGCCTTTGGCCGCCGGTAGAGCGGCAGTTTTAAACCGTACAGTCGGAAAGGACGCGACGTGGAAAATGCACGACTTAGGCGAATATTTGATGTTCTGGGCAGGCTCGCGACTGATGGCCCCCAGACAGTCACTGAAATGAGCAACGCGCTGTCTCTGCCTATGAGCAGCACTCACGACCTGCTGAAGGCCATGGTCAAAGGTGGGATGGCGTCCGTGACTACCCACGGTTATGACGTTGGCCCAGCAACTTTGCGGCTGTCGTTGCGAGTGCAGGAACGACTCAACATAGTAAACGCCGCAACTGTAGAGCTGCAGAAACTCGCAGCCCGCATTGGCTTTGACGTCTATCTAGCGATTCAGACAGGCAATGACGTTGTGTACGCCGCAAGATTCCGTGGACGTCGGGGAATCAAGATAGACATCCCTATTGGACTCCCCCTGTACCGCCATGCAACAGCCGTCGGCAAGCTGCTCGCTGCCTACGATCTGGAATTCCGGCAAGAGACCTTCTCAGGAAACCTGAAAGCACTCACGCCGCGTACTCATATCGACCGCCAGTCGCTCACCGAGGAACTGGACCGGATCAGGTCCAACGGCTTCAGCATTTCCCGTGAAGAAGCTGTATTAGGCATCGTCGGAATCGCCACCCCGATTTGGGCGAACGGTCGGATTGTTGGTATTGCACACATCTCCGCCCTTCGTAGCGAAGTCAACGACGACCGGCTTGCTGAGCTTGCAGTCGAACTGCAGCGAACCTCCGCCGTAATCGAAGAACAGATCCTCGGGCTTAGGTCCGCCGACGCTCGCCCGTTGCAAATCATTGACCACATTGGCCCGCCGATTTACGACGGCGCCTACACACCTCAGTTCCGCTAGAGAAAGGCTGTTCCTGTGCCACCCCTTACCCTCGATGAAACAATTTTGAGACCCGACATTGCCGTTATCTCGATGAGCAGCTCTCTCGTGGACTTCGAATCCTCACGAAGCCTCGAAGAAATGATTTTCGACACCACCACCGCGGCACTGAATTCCGTCGGCCTGACAGCGCAAGACCTAGATGGCATCGTGATCAGCGGTAACGATCAGCTCGATGGCCGCGTCATCTCGATTATGGCGACGGCAGGGCCCGCAGGTGGTGTCGGTCACGATACAACCATGATCGCTTCGTCCGCGGACCATGCACTTGCCTACGGGTATTTACGACTTCGTGCCGGGCAAGGCAAGAACGTCCTGGTGGTCGGCTGGGCCAAACCCAGTGAATCAGCAGACCCCGATCGGGTGGAGTTGATGGAGGCCGAACCGTATCTGCTCCGCCCAACGGGAATGAACAACACGATCGCGGCGGCGTTGCAAGCATCTACGTGGCTGTCCGCTGACAATGTTCCCGACTCATCCCAAGAATTCGTCGCATGGCCGCTCCGCCGCGAAGATCTGCCAGCTCGCGGAGACTCGGTCCACGCCCTCGTCCTAGCTGTTGATGGAGAATTTCCCCCCGGTTCGGAACTGGCCTGGGTCGTCGACGCCGGTTGGTCGACCACGAGTTATGAGATAGGTACCCGAAACCTTGGTGATCTCAGCTCGCTTAACTCAGCTGCTGAACAGATTTTCGACCGTAATCCGCAGGCGACCCCCGATCACTGGGACGCGGTCGAGATCGCTGGTAACAGTGAGTACGAGGTTCGTGCAGTACAATACGCACTCCATTTAAAGGAGTCCACCGGTGTCAACTTATCGGGACCGCTCTGTGAGCGACCTACATCACCATATGTGGCTGGTCTGAGCCGCATGGTTGCTGCAATCGAAGCGATTCGTCCTGAATCACTGCCAGCCGACGGGCTAAGGCTCACTGCAGGCATTGGATTCAATGGCTTCGCCGGCCAAGGTGCAACTGTGATCGTTTTCAGTAACTCCAAAGGAGGAAAAGCATGATCAATGTTGGAATAGCCGGATTTGGGCAGTCGCATTTCGTCACCAAACGCACGGACGTTACTTTTCCTGAGCTGGTGAAGGAAGGGGCCGATCGCACACTTGAGGACGCGGGTATTGGTATTGAAGATGTGGATGCGGTGGTGTATCCGCTTGCGCCTGATGCCTTGATCGGCGTCAATAACGGCGAACGCTGGGTCATCGATGCACTCGGAGTGACGGGCAAACCATTTATCCGTGTCAACAACGGAGGTGCTACGGGCATGAGCGCAGTGCTGGCTGCGTGGACCCACATCGCCTCGGGCATGTTCGACGTCATTCTCGTTGCGGGCGCCGATCGAGTCTCCGAATCGGGATCAGCGCAGTCAGTTCTAAATAAGATGTGGGATGTCGGCTACGAACGAACAGTCCCTTTGAATACGATCACGATGCTCGCGTTGTCGGCGCAACGCTACATGTCCAAGTACAACAGCACCGAATTGGACATGGCGCGAGTTGCTGTGAAAAATCGCACCCATGCCGCCCTGAACCCTCACGCCCACCTCCGGCAGCCGATCACGGTTGACGAGGTGTTGGCAAGCCGCACACTTGCGTGGCCGATCAAGCTCGGCGACGCATGTCCCGCATCGACCGGAGCGGCTGGTGTCGTGCTTGTCTCCGAGCGGTACGCCAAGGCTCATGGACTCAAGCCGGCATGGATCCGAGGCATCGGCCAAAATACGGAGACATTTTGGATGGGTGACCGTGTCGGGTCTAGCGCTGTAGGAGATCACGCCGATGCGGATTCCCTCGCGGTAGCGTTTCAGATCGCCTATGCGCAGGCCGGAGTGACCGATCCAAAGACCCAGATCGACGTTGCGGAGATGTATGCACCGTTCTCGAGCGTCGAGCTGCACGTAATCGAAGCCGCGGGATTTGCCGCTAAGGGCCAAGCGCCCGCAGCGCTTGCCGACGGCAAGTTTGCTCTGGGGAGTGATGGCGTCATAGTGAATCCCTCAGGAGGGACACTCTGCACCAACCCCATTGCGGTGACGGGCACTATCCGCGTTGGCGAGGCTGCTAACCAGGTCCGGGGTCGCGCCGGTGGGCATCAGGTTCCCAACGCGCGAGTTGCGGTGGTGAGCGCCATCGGTGGTGACCACCAATTTTATTCAACAATGGTGCTCAGCACCGATCTAGAGGAGATCTAACGATGAGTGACACGACCAACCCCGGACAGACGGCCACCGCGATCGCCGAAGGCCCTGTCTTCACCGAGCAGACCTGGGACTTGGAATACCACCACGCACTGGGTGAGACGGCATCCCGCTTCATGCAAGGACTGGCCGAGGGCAAGATCCTCGGTCGACGATCAGTGGATGGTCGGGTGCTCGTACCTGCGCGTTCCTACGATGACCGGACCCACTCCAAAACAGGTGAGTGGGTCGAGGTCGGAAACACGGGCACCATTGAGATGTCGACCTTCGTGTACGAGCCGTTCAAGGGCCTTCCTGCACCTCCCTACGCCATCGCTTACGCCACACTTGACGGTGCCGACACGGCACTCGTGGGATACGTGCGTGGTGTTGATCTGGCAGACCAGGCCGCTGCGATCAAGGCGATTGCGATCGGCACACCCATTGTGGTGCGGTTTGCAGAAGAGCCCACCGGAACGGCCGCTGACTACTGGTTCGAACTGGCCCAGCCAGTTAGTGAATGATTGCTCGCGCGACTGTGTTGGGGGCACCAATAGTCGATGGCACGGCCGGGAACACAATGCGTGTTATGAGCCTTTGTTCCCCGGCGCAGTTCGTTTCGACACAGATCCCTGTCCCCACGCCGACCTCAGGTGAGCTTCTCATTCGAGTGACGGCGTGCGGGGTCTGCGGACATGATCTCCTCGCAGCTAGCGGTCTCCTATCAGCTGAAAATGGCGCGGTGCTCGGCCATGAGATCTCCGGCACGGTTGAATCCGTGGGATCACCCGACCTGACAGCATGGCTGGGTACGAGAGTCGCGTTGGTGCAGCGTCGGTCCTGCGGTGAGTGCGCCGATTGCATCGCTAAGCACACGTCACAGTGCCGGTCTGGTCCGGGCTTCTATGGTGATGATATTCAGGGTGGTTTCGCCGAATTTGTCCTGGCTGACCCGCGCAATGCCGTTGCGATTCCAGACAATATTGACGGCGTTACGGCTGCGTTTCTTTCCTGCGGTGTGGGCACGGGGTTAAGAGCGCTGCGTGCCGCGAAGTTGGAGGAATCTGACGTAGTTCTCGTGACAGGTGCGAGCGGTGGCGTGGGCCTGCATACAGTCCAGCTGGCCCAGCATTTTGGTCTGCGCGTTATCGCGACGACTTCCCGCGAGGCTTCCACCGAGGCATTGATGCAAGCTGGCGCGACGGAAGTCATCGTGGACCCGACGGTCGGGAAGATCCGGGAAGTCGCTGCAAGACTTGGGCGACTTCGTGGCGTCGATGCAGCCATCGAAATCACGGGGGCTCCGCTTTTCGCCACAAGCCTTCGTTCGCTGGCTCCCGGCGGTCGTTTAGTTCTGGTCGGAAACGTCCGGCCAGAAGTACTTGCGCTCGACCCCGGGCTGAGCATCGTCAAAGAACTCCAGATCATCGGATCTGCCCACGCCACCCGAGAGGATCTGGTCGAGGTCGTCGACCTCGTCGCCTCGGGGTCCATCCACCCGATCGCGTCGCGTGTATTTGCGTTGAATGACCTACCCAAGGCATTCGCCGCACTGCGTTCACGGTCTTACACAGGAAGAGCGGTAGTCGTTCCATGAATCCCGTATCGATGTCCTTGCAGGTTCCTGACAGCATTGTTGGACCGATCCCCTGGCTCGAAAATCACCTCCCACCGACTTGTCAGACGCTGCCGGAGCTGCTGGACTTTCAAGCTTCAATTCACCCGGACGCTCCAGCGCTCGTCGCCGGCACAACCCGTCTGACTTACCGAGAGTTTTCAGACCGTGTTGGGCGATTCGCAGCGGTGCTCCAGAACCTTGGCATTACGGCTGAGTCGAGAGTGGCGCTCTTGGGGACCAACACGGAGGAATGGCTCGTTGCCGCGTTCGCGTCGTTGCGTCTCGGCGTGTCCCTAGACACGTTCAATACCTGGGTTCTGTCCTGGGATCTCCAACAGCTCATGGAAGCATCTAGCACTCAGCTGCTCATAATGGTGCCGTCTGTTCGATCAACGGATATGTTGGGCCAGCTCCGACAGCTGGTTCCGGAGTTTTGGGATTCTTCGCCCGGAGAGGTCATGAGCGCGCAGTTCCCAGACTTGACGCATTTGATCGTTCTTGGTGGTGATTTCGCTGAAACGCCAATGCCAGCTGGGGGGCAATCATTTGATGATTTGATTACCCGTGCCGAAGATTGGCCTGTCCCACCGAATGCTGCTATCGGAACAGAAGCCGCGTTGGTTATGTACACATCTGGAACAACCCAGCGGCCCAAAGCGGTTCCGTTGCGGCATCGGCATCTTATTGAGAACGGCTATGCCATAGGAACTCGGATGGGGTTGACTGGTGAGGACCGCGTGTGGTTGAGTTCACCTCTTTTCTGGAGTTTCGGCGGTGCCAACGCCACGATGGCGACGCTGACCCACGGTGCCTGTCTCGTCCTGCAGGAACATTTTTCTGCTGACGAAGCAGCGACACTTCTTGCTGACGAGCGATGTACTGCTGCCTATCTGCTTCCTAGCCTGTCGTTGGTCCTGGCAGAGGAAGTTGGCGAACGGATTCGAGCAATCGATTCACTGCGAACAGGCTTGGTTATTGGCCGGCCGGACGAGGTAAAACGGGTCGCCGTGGACCTCGGAATCGGTGAAATCTGCAATGTCTACGGTTCAACGGAGGTCTATGGCAATTGCTGTGTCACCCCTCACACGATGTCGTTGGATGAGCGGATCACTACACAGGGTCCACCTCTGCAGGGCGTAGAAGTGCGCGTTGTTGATCTGCAGACGGGGGAAGTTGTTCCAATGGGGGATGACGGTGAGCTGCAGATCCGAGGCCGAGTGACTGAGGGATATGTCGACAACGCAGAAGCGACCGAGGCCGCAATCACTGCCGATGGCTGGTATCGCACCGGCGATGCGGGGCTCATCCGGCCAGACGGTACCGTTCAGTTCCTGAGCCGGCATACAGACATGATCAAGACCTCAGGTATCAACGTTTCTCCTGCGGAAGTCGAAGCCTTCATTGAGAGCAGCCCCTCCGTCGACGAAGTCGCGGTGGTCGGAGCCCCCCACCCGGGCCGGGGCGAAGTGCCTATCGCATTCGTGGTGCTTCATAGCGGCGAAAAAACGACGGCCGAAGACATACGAAGCTTCTGTAAGGGTTCGATTGCGGGATACAAAGTGCCGTGGGCGGTGAAGATCGTGTCTGAGCTTCCGCACACGCCGACCGGCAAGATGGTGAGAAAAGATCTCATCGGATCTGCGACCGCCATCGTCGAGTCACTTCTCGTCGAACGATAATCCGATCGATCCAAACTCAGGGGGAAATCAGAACATGCGCGAAAATATAGGAGATAACTGGGGACGATGGGGTGATCTCGATGAGATCGGTGCACCCAATCTCATTGACCACGCAAAAGTACGCGATGCTGTCGGTTTGGTGAATCAAGGCCGGGTTATTTCTCTCGCGCAGCCCATCGGCCCAGCAGCTGGCGTGCCAGGGCACCGCAATAGGGGGTCGCGATTCATGGACAGGGATGCCGGGGATTATGCCCTTGGCGCCCGGTCGCCAGGGGGTTTCCGTTTCGCCGAGGACACGGTTCAGCTGTCCACTCACAGCGGCACGCATATGGATGCCCTCGCTCATGTGTGGGAGGGGGATGAACTCTTCAACGGACATTCGTCGGCTAATGTTCGATCGACGACGGGCGCGAAGAAGTTGGGTGCGGACAAGCTCCAACCCTGTGTGACTCGAGGTGTACTCCTTGATTTTGTCGCCGCGACTGGTTCGGGTCTTCCATCCTCAACACCGATCGGATCGGTTGAATTGGTGGAGGCGTACCGACGAGCCAATGTAACGCCATCTCCCGGCGATGCGGTGTTGCTTCGGACAGGCTGGTGGGACTCGACTGGTTTCAGTGACGAATACTTCGCTTTAGAGCCAGGGCTGTCAGATGATGGTGCTCAATGGCTTGCCGAGAGAGACGTCGCGTACGTTGGCGCCGACAACTATGCCGTGGAGGTGCAACCCGACCCCGGCGGAGCCACCTTCCCCGTCCATCTCAGGCTGCTCCACAAATTTGGTGTACCCCTGATCGAGAACCTCGACCTAAGGGAGCTTGCGGGCACCGGCATAGGGACATTCCTGCTAGTTCTAGCACCTATTGGTCTACAGGGATCTACCGGCAGCCCCCTCAATCCACTGGCTGTGGTGTAGATGGGCCTCTCACCTACTTGGCCGAAGCCGACAAGTAGCCCCGATGCACCCTTACACGGCATGCGCGTGCTGGATCTGAGTCAGCAGCTGCCCGGACCGTACGCGACACAACTTCTTGCCGCGCTGGGAGCCACCGTGGTGAAGATAGAACCACCTCAGGGTGACGCGGCCCGGCACCTTGATCCAAAGATGTTCGCCAATGTCAACGCCGGCAAGGTGACGTATTTCCTGAACCTCAAGGAGGATCACTCCAAGCTCGCACTCTACTCCCTCATTGCCGGTGCGGACGTCTTCGTCGAGGGATACCGCCCGGGTGTCACACGCCGGCTCGGGTGTGACTACGTGACGCTGACCAAATATAAGGCCAACATCGTCTACTGCTCAATCTCGGGCTTCGGCCAGGAAGGGCCACGCGCGACTCGCCCCACTCACGATATCTCCTTGCAGGCAATCGCCGGCGCATTACCGCCGGGAGCCCAACTCGATCGGATCGGTGTGCCGTGGGTCGACCTGGCAACTGCCACCACGGCGGCACTCACCATCGTCGCCGCCTATCATCGCGGTGCGGGTGGATACATTGACAGCAGCATGCTGGACTCGGCCATCGCATGGGCAGGAATTAAGCCCGATGCCGTTACGTCACTGGAACCGACTTACGGAACCGTAGTCACCCTAGACGGCATAACTATGATCATCGCCATCCTCGAGGACACCATGTGGATGCGTCTGTGTCAGGCCGTCGGCTGGTCCGATTGGAAACACGATGAGGCGCTGGAGAAGTATTCCGACCGACGGCGCCACGCCCAAACGATTCGTCATCGCCTCGACCAAACAATCGGCGGACTGACGGCCCACGAGCTGGTCGAGCTAGCGATAACTCACGACTTGCCCATTGAACGCTTCGACGAAGAACTTCCCGATGCCATGGAGCAGAGAGAAGGTCGCTCCGGTGCTCCCGGTCATCCGCCGCACAGCACCATACCCATCCCCGCGGCATGGCAGAGTCGGCTAACCCCATTCCTAGGAAAGCCGCACCCGTGAGGACGAAAATCGACCACCTACGACTGGACGTTGTCGGTCCGGTTGCCACACTTACATTGAACCGGCCCGAAAGACATAACGCCCTGTCGTTGGACATGTACCATCAGATTCCTGAAATGTTGTCTCGACTTGAGATTGACCGTACAGTTTCTTCACTCGTGATTCGAGGGTGTGGTTTGCGGGCTTTTTCAGCGGGAGCTGATATCACGGAATTCACCACGGTGCGAGCGGGAGCCGAAGGTGCGCGCCTATATAACTTAGCCGTGGCCGAAGCGGAAAGGGCCATCAGTAACTTCCACGCACCCACAATCGCCATGGTGCATGGTTTTTGCATTGGCGGAGGATGTGGCCTGGCTCTCAGTTGCGATCTTCGGCTGGCTGATACAGCTGCTGCCTTCGGTATCACCCCTGCGCGGCTTGGGTTTGCATACAGCCTCGAATCCACGAAACGCCTCATGGATCTGGCAGGACCTGCGGAGGCGAGTTATCTCCTGTTCTCCGGCCGCCGAGTAAGCGCGGAGCGAGCCCTTTGGAATGGTTTGGTCAACGAAGTTCACCCGCCTGAAGAGTTGGAAAAGGTGACCTATGAACTCGCCGTCGAGATTTCCAAGCGCGCGCCCATGTCACTCCGTGCAACGAAAGAAATCATTGGACTAGTCCGAGCGGGGCAGGTCCGAGACGACGATTACACGACGGCACTTCGAAACGATCTCTTTGAATCCAGCGACTACATCGAGGGCGTTGAAGCTTTTCTAGGCAAGCGTCCGCCACATTTTTCTGGCTGCTGAAATCGACAGCTCTTATCTGAACATTCGAGGCTGCGGAATTTCCTTGTTGCGTTCTCCGGAGGGAAGTTACATTCGGGTAGTCGGATTGCAACTTCGAGTATCCGAAACATGTGACTGGACAAAGTTGACCAGCGCCATCAAGGGGGATGTATACACATGATCAGACACACCAACGGCTCTCGTTTTGAGCACCGAAAGCGCGTACTACTTGCCTCAACGGCTATAGCAGTATTACTTACAGTTGTCGGCTGCAGCGGACAGACCTCCGGAAACAGTGGCGACACTATCAACATTGGTCTTCCGCATCCGCTGACCGGGGCATGGGCCGACGGCGGGCAAAACGCGCTCAACGGAGCGATGCTCGCGATTGAGGACATCAACGCCGCAGGTGGAATCAAGTCTCTCGACGGCTTGAAGCTTAAGGGCGTTCAGGCTGACACCAGTTCGGATGATCCCGGCCAGGCTGCCACCGTCACACGGCGTCTGATTGAACAGGAAAACGTCAGCGCCCTTATTGGCTCCTATGTATCGGCATTTACCATCACGGCCTCCACCGAAGCGGAAAAGGCCGGCGTGCCAATCCTGAGTCAGTCCTACGCCGACACGCTGACCGACCGCGACTATAGCTACTTCTTTCAACTCCCACCTACAGCGACGGCACTCGGCCAATCCATCGTGCCGTATGTCCAGGATGCATACGCTGAGATTGGAATCACCCTGCAGAAGGTCTCGGTTCTGGCCTCGGACGACGCGTCAATCGAAGCTCAAGGAAGAGCCGCGATTGCCGAAGCTGAAAGCGCTGGACTCGACGTTGTCAGCCAGGCGTTTTACCCTCAGGCACTCAGCGATGCAACGGTGATTGTTCTTGAAGCGCTGCGCGCTGATCCCGACGTCATATTCCTGGGCGGTCCTACGGGGGCCGCGGTAACTATCGTGAATACGCTCCGGAGCCTCGATTACGAGGGACCGATCGTCGGACTGGGCGGTGGCGGAATCCTCTCTCCCGATTTTGGAAAGCTGCTCGGCGACAACGTCGATGGAATTCTGAGCCAAGCCGGCTGGAACTGGGACATGCCCTATGACGGCCTAGAAGACATCAGTACGCGGTACACGCAGGAGTATGACACCAAGTTCATGCCCCAGGAAGCGGGTGAATCCTACGTTGCAGCCTGGATCCTTGCAGGTGCCATCGACGATGCCGCAAGCACCGATCCGGAGAAGATCGCGGAGGTGCTGCGCAAGACAGACTTCACCTCGGGTCCGGCATCATTCATGCCCGCTGGAACAGTCAGCTTCGACACGAAGGGCCTGAACGAGGACGTGTTTCCTATCATGATCCAGTGGCAGGAGGGCGTCACGCGCACCGTGTGGCCGCTCGACGTCCAAGCTAGCAAGCCGCAGTAGTTGGCCCCGGGGTGGCGGGCCAAGGCATCAATGCAGCCCACCGCCACCCCCACCGTGCCGTCTACTTCTGACTGAAGGACCAGACACAATGGAAATCCTCGCTCAAACAGTTCTAACAGGGCTCTTGCTCGGCGGCGTTTACGGACTCATCGCTATGGGGCTCAGCCTCGTGTTCGGCGTAATGCGAATCATTAACTTCGCGCACGGCAACATCGTATTGCTCGGTATGTACACAGTACTGATGCTCTACACAACCCTGGGAATCAACCCATTCCTGGCTCTTCTCATTGTTGTACCGGTCGGTCTGCTGCTGGGCGCTGTCCTACAGTCTGTTCTCTTCGCGCGACTTCGTGACGCAGGCGAGCTTCCGCAGCTCCTGCTCACTCTCGGTCTGGGCATCATCATCCAGAGCATTGTGCAGGTTGTTTTTTCTCCGGGACAAAGATCTCTCACCGGGTTCGCTTGGGGTAGTGAGCTCGTCGATATCGGTGGGATTTACCTGCGACCCGCACACGTCGTCGGATTCGTGATTGCTATCGCCATCACCATCGGCCTGACATTCATCCTCAAACGGACCGACTTTGGCCGCCAAATGCGCGCAACGGTCGACGACGCAGAGATCGCAGAATCGTCCGGCGTCAGGTCCAAGCGGATTTACATCATTGCTGTTGGGATCGGTACCTCTATCGCCCTCGTTGCCGGTGGAGTTCTCGTAACCTACCAGCCCGCCTCGCCCACCTTGGGGAACGAATTCCTAGTCCTCGCCTTCGTCGCTGTCGTCCTCGGCGGCCTTGGAAATATCATGGGCGCCTTCATCGGCGGTTTGATCGCCGGCACAGTTCAGCAGCTGACCGCAGCGTTCGTCTCCGTCGGTTTGCAAGACGTCGGATTGTTCACTCTGTTCATCCTCGTACTGATCTTCCGACCTAACGGACTATTCGGACGGAAGGAAATCACAGCATGATTCTCAAGCCTGGCACGATCGGTGGGATTCTCTTTTTCGTTGTCGCTGCGACTTTGCCTCTCTGGCTCCTTCGGGGGCCCTACCTGCAGGGCATTGGAGTTACCGCCCTCATCGTGGCCTCCCTAGCCGTGGCATGGAACATCGTCGGCGGATTGGGAGGACGACTCTCGTTCGGCCACGCTGCTTTCTTCGGAGTCGGGGGATACACCAGCTCCTTGCTCTTGATCAACTTCAATATCTCCCCATGGATCGGTGGACTGGCCGGAATGCTTGTGGCGGGCATACTTGCACTGCTATTGGGATCGATCACGGTCCACCTGCGAGGAATCTACTTCACCCTCGTCACGTTCGTCTTCGCTCTCATCCTGCTCAACCTTGCGCGCACTGTCTCATCCATCACTGGTGGTGACGTGGGACTCAGCCTTCCCCTCATCCAGCCGTCATTCGGAATGCTGCAATTTCGCGACCAAATCAACTATTACTACGTCGCTCTCGGGCTCCTGCTGGTGTACGTAATTATCGCGGCATTCATCATCAAGTCGCCGTTTGGGTATCGACTTAAATCGGTTCGAGACGATGAGCAGGTCGCACGAGCGCTTGGTGTTCACACCAACCAAGTCAAGATTCAGGCATTCGTTCTCAGCGCGATGATGGTTTCTTTCGCGGGAACTCTTATGGCGCAACACGGCTTGTTTATCGATCCTGGCAGTGCCTTTGGCGTCGATCGTTCAGTCGAGATGGCGCTTGGCGCGATCTTCGGCGGCATCGGTACGCTATGGGGGCCTGTCGTCGGCGGGATCGCCGTCGTCGCGATCGGTGAAGCAGCAAATAATGCCCTTCAAGACGTCTTTGCCGGTGCCGACACCCTTGTCTACGGCATCGTGCTCGTCGCGGTCGCGCTGTGGCTGCCTGGAGGTGTCGCGTCCATATCTGGACTCTTCAGAAAAAAGACCGGAAAACGGAGAAAACCGACATCTCAGGAAGATGAAACTGAGTCGATGAATAAGCCTGAGGCTGTGATAACACGATGAAACCATCACTCATAAGCATGGAAATGGCGTCGAAGTCCTTTGGCGGAGTCCAGGCAGTTCGCGATGTCACGATCGATATTCAGGCGGGGGGAATCATCGCTCTCGTCGGCCCCAACGGTGCCGGAAAGAGCACGCTATTTGACTTGATGACGGGGGTCCAAAAACTTGACTCTGGCAAGCGAATAGTTGCTGGACGTGACATGACGAGTTCCGCCAGCCACCAGATCGCAAATGTAGGTATCTCCCGGACTTTCCAAAAGGTGCGCCTCTTCCCATCCATGACGGCCCTCGAGAATGTACTCGTCGGAGGGCTCCAGAAACATTCATCAGTCGAATCATCCAAAGCGGCCGCCTACAAAGCCCTGGAACGACTCGGCCTGCAAGACCGCGCACAGAATAGGCCCGCGGAGCTCACGCTAATCGACCGAAAGAGGCTTGAAATGGCCCGAGCTCTCGCGTCAGAGCCGTCACTCTTACTACTCGACGAAGTCATGACAGGGCTTACTCCTCGCGAGGTGGAGGACGCTGTTGCGCTGATACACCAGCTCACCGATGAAGGAGTGACTGTGGTGCTCGTTGAGCACCTGCTGAAAGTCGTTATGCGTATCAGCAGGCGAGTGCTCGTTCTCAACCATGGCCTACTCATTGCGGATGGAACACCAACAGAAGTTCAGAACAATCCTGCTGTAGTTGAAGCTTATATCGGTGTCCCAAAGAAGGACCACAATGCTAACAGTTGAGAACATTCAGGCCCGTTACGGCGATGCGACGGCGCTCCACGGCATCTCACTCGACGTCACTGACGGTCAAGTTACAGGGATTCTTGGCTCGAATGGAGCAGGAAAATCTACGCTCCTTAAAGTTATCGCTGGGCATCTCAAGCCCGCGGGAGGAACAGTTTTCCTGGACGGCGAGCCCATCACCGGCCTGCCGCCATATGCTATTGCTGAACTCGGCATAGCCCTCGTCCCTGAGGGGCGTCGAGTATTCGCAAACCTAACCGTCGAAGACAACCTACTCGTTGGCGGCTCATCCAAGAGGGCGAAACCGAAACGCGCTGAAGCACTGCGAGATGTATTCGAGCTCTTTCCACGCCTTTCTGAGCGCCGAGCTCAATCCGGCGGAACGCTCTCAGGCGGTGAACAGCAAATGCTCGCCATTGGTCGAGCACTGATGCTGCGTCCGCGCATCATCCTTCTCGACGAGCCATCGTTGGGACTCGCACCGTTGATAACCGATCTTGTATTCGAAACCATTCGTACGATCGCCGAGACAGGAGTGACGATGCTATTAGTCGAGCAAAACGCCTCACTTGCCCTCTCAACCGCAGATTATGGTTACGTACTGGAGCACGGAAGGGTCGTATTCTCGGGTGATAGAGCGACGTTGCGGACATCTCCGGAGGTTCAGGAAGCTTACCTCGGGGTTGAGGCTCATGCCACAGAAGGTGGAAGAGCATAAGTGTGGACGTTAACGACGTTTGCCGTGGTGATACGAACTAGTACGTTGCGCCGTTCGGAGGGATAGCTGTTAGCGTCGACCGAAAATAGGGCCAGTATCGCCCATTCGAAAACACAGATATTGGTCCTGTTTTCAAGGCACTATTGGCCCCGTTTTGGCCCGGCGTTAACAATAGCCAGAGGCACACAGGTATCGTAGGTGTCCCGCCTAAGGGCCAAGTGTCCGTCTGTGAGGTCGCAGTCTCGGAAGGCCCGTTGCCTTTGTCGAAGACCACGGCGTGACGGTCCCAGTTCTTGATCCACGGGGTCTGACCAGTAATGGAACGGTGGTTGGCGCTAAGGGTTGAGGTGGCGGTAGATCGTCGCGCACGGCGATCAAAGACGGGCTGGACATGGTGGTGGTTTCCTAGTTCTCGCCCTACGTCATGCGGCGGACTTGCTGTTAGCTACTGGCCTCACCCAACCCTGACGGTAATG
>NZ_SOGS01000012.1:0-47850 GCF_004403505.1 Cryobacterium sp. TMT1-2-2
ATGGTACTGCAGGGGGGACCCTGTGGGAGAGTAGGACACCGCCGGACTTAACTTAGAAACACCAGAAAAGCCATCCCTCCGGGGATGGCTTTCCTGCGTTAACAGGCCACCCACGCGGGGCCTTTTTGCGTTTGGCAAGACGAGAGGCCACGCACAGTGTGCGTGGCCTCTCGATATTCAACAGCTAGCGGCGGCGGAGGCCGTCCAGGGCCACGGCGAGCACGTCGTCGGCGAGGTGCGCGGCATCCTCGGGGCCTTCTGCGCGGTACCACTCGGCAATGGAGTTGACCATGCCGAAGAGCAGACGCGTGACGACTCGCGGGTCGATGTCGCTGCGAAGCGAGCCCTCGTCGCGGGCCTCGACGACGAGCGTTGAGACGGCACGGTCAAAAGCGCGGCGGCGGGTCAGCGCATCGCGCTCGACCTCGGTGTTGCCGCGCACCCGCAGGAGCAGCGTCACGTAGGGCAGCCGATCGGCGAGCACGAGCACGGCGCCGCGGAGCACGTAGGCCAGGCGGTCGATGGCGCTGCCGGTCACGGCGCCGGACTCGCGCAGAACGCCCTCGAGACCGTTGAGGGCCTCGTCGAGGGCGAGCTGCAGAACTTCATCTTTGGAGGAGAAGTGGTGGTAGATGGCCGCCTTCGAGAGGGACAAGCGGGTTGCGAGCACCCCCATTGAGGTGGCGTCGTAGCCGAATTCATTGAATGCGGTGACGGCGATCGCCAGGATGGCGCGTTGGTCGTAGCCGGGGCGCCCGCGTTTGGGGGTGTGTACTTCAGACATAGGTCTTGAGTCTCTCACGCAGGCGTGCCGGCTGCGACCGATTAGCGCAGGTCGTAGACGCGCTTGTGCTTTCCGGTGCTGCGCTCCAGGGTGCCCGGTTCGACGATGAGCACGTTGACGCTCGAGCCGATCCTGTCCTTGATGAGGGCGATCAGCAGGGCGCGAGCAACAGCCGAGGCGGCATCGTCGGCGTGCTCGTGCCGCTCGATGCGCACGGTGAGCTCGTCCATGCGCGACGGCCGGGTCAGCTCGAGCACAAAATGCGGGGAGAGGTGCTCGATGCCGAGCACGATCTCTTCGATCTGGGTCGGGAACAGGTTGACCCCGCGCAGAATGATCATGTCGTCGTTGCGGCCGGTGATTTTCTCCATGCGGCGCATGCCGGGCCGAGCGGTGCCGGGAAGCAGGCGGGTCAGGTCGCGGGTGCGGTAGCGGATGACCGGAAAGGCCTCCTTGGTGAGCGACGTAAAGACGAGCTCACCGGTTTCGCCGTCCGGGAGCGCAACGCCGGTGTCGCCGTTGATGATCTCCGGCAGAAAGTGGTCTTCCCAGAGGTGCGGGCCATCCTTCGACTCGATGCATTCGTTGCCGACGCCCGGCCCCATGACCTCGCTGAGGCCATAGATGTCGAGTGCGTCAAAATCGAGACGGTCCTCGAGCTCGAGACGCATCTGGTTGGTCCACGGCTCCGCACCGAGCACCCCGGCCTTGAGGCTCGAGCGTCGGGGGTCGAGGCCGGCTGCGACCATGGCATCGGTGATGGTCAGCAGGTAACTCGGCGTTGACAAAATCACGTCGGGCTCGAAGTCGGTGATCATCTGCACCTGCTTGTTGGTTTGGCCACCCGACATGGGGATGGCACAGGCACCGAGTGCTTCAATGCCGGCGTGGGCGCCGAGCCCGCCGGTGAACAGCCCGTAGCCATAGGCGTTGTGCACCTTCATGCCGGGCCGCACTCCGGATGCGCGCAGGCTGCGGGCCACCAGACCAGACCACATGGCGAGGTCGTTCTTGGTGTAGCCGACCACAGTGGGCAACCCGGTGGTACCCGACGACGTGTGAATGCGCGCAACCTGATCCATCGGCACCGCGAACATGCCGAACGGATACGAGACGCGCAGGTCTTCCTTGGTCGTGAACGGCAGCAACGCCACGTCTTCGAGGGTACGAATGTCGTCGGGGTGCACGCCGGCAGCATCAAATTTGCGCGTGTAGAGAGGTACGTTCGCGTAGGCGTGCCGTACGGTGTGCTGCAGGCGGGTGAGCTGCAGCGCGCGAATCTCGTCGCGGTCCAGGCGCTCGGCCGCGTCGAGTTCTGCGAGAGCCGGTGCGTGCAGACGGGTCTTGGTCAGCGTTGACATGATGCCTTCCGGAAGGGTTATAGGTGGTTGCGGGCAGGGACGGGCAGGTTGGTGGTGCGGCTGCGGCCGCGAAATTCGGCCACGGTGACGTCGTCGCCGATCGCGTCTCCGTTGACAGCCACGCGCACGTCGTAGATGCCGCTCCGACCGCTCTTCACGCGCAGCAGCGCGGTCGCGATGAGATTCTGGCCGCTCGTGGTGGGCTTCAAGAAGGTGATGTCGGCGCCGGCGGCGAGCGTGACGTGGTGCGAATCGTTGCAGGCGATGGCGAAGGCCGTGTCGGCGAGGGCGAACACGAAACCGCCGTGGGTCACATCGAAACCGTTGAGCATGTCGTCGCGTACGACCATCGAGACGACGGAATGACCCGGCTCATTGCGGTGCACGATCATGCCGAGAGAAGCGGATGCCCGGTCGCGCTGCATCATGGCCTCACTACCTACGGGCAGTGCTTCCGTCATTCGGTTCTCCTCGTTGAGTTGCCGTGCAGGTCAGGGGTTGCCCGACCGATAATGTGACTATATACTAACTGAACGATCGGTTGGTAATAGATTGCCGATTCGTGCGCAAAATTCCCGACGTGCATCACCTTATCGTCGCCAGCTTGTGCACGATTACGATCCGACCACGACCACCGCAGTCAACGCAGACCAGGAGCCGATGATGACAAGCACCATCACGCCCGATACGAGCGCACCCGTCGCTATCAGCGTCGAAGAACAGCAGTTCAACGATCTGATCGAAGCCGATTCGCGCATTGAGCCGCGCGACTGGATGCCCGAGGGCTACCGCAAGTCGCTCGTACGCCAGATCTCGCAGCACGCGCACTCCGAGATCATCGGTATGCAGCCCGAGTCGAACTGGATCACGCGCGCCCCGAGCCTCAAGCGCAAGGCCATCCTCATGGCCAAGGTGCAGGACGAAGCCGGTCACGGCCTCTACCTCTATTCCGCCGCGCAAACCCTGGGCGCTACCCGCGACGACATGACGGATGCCCTCATCGCCGGCAAGGCTCGCTACTCGAGCATCTTCAACTACCCGACCCCGAGCTGGGCCGACATGGGCTCGATCGGCTGGCTCGTCGACGGCGCAGCCATCTGCAACCAGGTGCCGCTCTGCCGCGCCTCCTACGGCCCGTACGGCCGCGCGATGGTGCGCATCTGCAAGGAAGAATCCTTTCACCAGCGCCAGGGTTTTGAGATTCTGCTCGAGCTCATGCAGGGCACCGAGGAGCAGCGCCAGATGGCGCAGGACTCGGTCAACCGCTGGTACTGGCCCGCACTCATGATGTTCGGACCGCCCGACGACGACTCTCCCAACTCGGCGCAGTCGATGGCCTGGAAGATCAAGCGCCACTCCAACGACGAGCTGCGTCAGCGTTTCGTGAATATGCTCGTTCCGCAGGCAGCGGTGCTCGGCGTCACCCTGCCCGACCCCGACCTGCACTTCAACGAAGAAACCCAGCAGTGGGACCTCGGCGAGATTGACTGGACCGAGTTCCACGAGGTGCTCGCCGGTCGCGGTCCCAACAATGCCCAGCGCTTGCAGCGTCGCCGTGACGCCCACGACGAGGGTGCCTGGGTGCGCGAAGCAGCCGCTGCGTATGCACGTAAACGGTCCGCACGAACTGAAGAAATGGCAGCCAAATGACGACTCCCGGCGATTCCGCAGCAGAAATCTGGCCCCTCTGGGAGGTCTTCGTGCGTTCCAACCGTGGCCTGAGCCACGTTCACGTCGGTTCCCTGCACGCCCCAGACGAGACCCTCGCCGTGCGCAATGCCCGCGACCTGTACACCCGACGCAGTGAGGGCGTCTCGGTCTGGGTCGTTCCCGCCGCAGCCATCACCACGAGTGACCCCGACGCCAAGGGCGCCTTCTTCGAATCGCCCGCTGGCAAGAACTACCGCCACGCGAGCTACTACTCCAAGAGTGAGGGAGTGAAGCACCTGTGAGCGAAATTAAAGCGGATTCCCCCGCCAACGACCACGAAGATGCGCACGGCCACGTCGCGGTCGACGTCACCACGCTCGACGCCGAGCTTATCGAGGGTCCGTCTCAGGCGACGGCCGACATCGCCGAATATGCGCTCTGGCTCGGGGACGACTCGCTCGTTCTGGCCCAGCAGCTCGGCGCCTGGATCTCCCGTGCCCCAGAGCTCGAAGAAGACGTAGCCCTCGGCAACGTGGCCCTCGACCTGATCGGCCACGCCCGGTCGCTGCTGCACTATGCCGGAACCGCCACGGACCGCAGCGAAGACGACCTCGCCTACTGGCGCACCGAGCCAGATTTTCGCTCGCTGCACATCGTCGAACAGCCCAACGGCGACTTCGCGCACACCATCGCGCGCCAGTTCATCGTGTCCCACTACCTGTTCGAGTTGTACAGCCGGCTGCGGGCATCCGCTGATGCGACCCTCGCCGCGATCGCCGCGAAAGCGGTGAAAGAGGTCGACTACCACCGTGACCACTCGACCCAGTGGGTGCTGCGTCTCGCGCAGGGTACCGACGAGTCGCGTCGCCGTATGATCACCGCGCTAAGTGACCTGTGGCCCTACGTCGAGGAGATTTTTCGCGACGACCCGCTCATCGACCGTCTCGAAGGCATCGCGGTGCGCCCGTCGAGCCTGCGCCCGGCGTTCGACGCGGCCATCGCGCCGGTGCTCGCCGAGGCCGAACTCGAAATTCCGCGCGGTTTCGTTGCGTCCGGCGGCGGCCGCACGGGCAACCACTCCGAACACCTCGCCTTTCTGCTCGCCGAAATGCAGGTGCTCACTCGCGCCCACCCCGGAGCGTCCTGGTGACCACGCAGGTGCACGAGATCGTCGCCCGTCCGCGCCCCGCCGACGCGGCATCCCTCGCGGCCTGGACGATCGCCGCCCAGGTCGTCGACCCCGAGATTCCGGTGCTCACCATCGAAGATCTCGGTGTGCTGCGCTCCGTGAACGTGACCAGCGATGCCGTCGCCGTCACCCTGACGCCGACCTATAGCGGATGCCCCGCCATGGACGCCATGCGCGACGACGTTCTCGGGGTACTCACCGCCGCCGGCTACCAGAACGTGTCGGTGCGGCTCGTGCTGAGCCCGGCGTGGACCACCGACTGGATGAGCGAGATCGGCAAGGCCAAACTGCGCGAATACGGTATCGCCGCCCCCACCGGGCATGCGACCGTGCGCGGTTCAGGGCCGGCCGGCCCGATCAGTCTGAAAATGGCTGTGAAATGC
Source organism: Cryobacterium sp. TMT1-2-2 (assembly GCF_004403505.1). Lineage (NCBI taxonomy): Bacteria > Bacillati > Actinomycetota > Actinomycetes > Micrococcales > Microbacteriaceae > Cryobacterium > Cryobacterium sp. TMT1-2-2. The sequence goes on from NZ_SOGS01000012.1 coordinate 5,368, forward strand.
CCGCGCTGCTCCTCGCTCAACACCCGCGAGCTCGCGCACTTCGGTTCCACCTCCTGCAAGTCCCTCTACGAATGCCGAGACTGCCTCGAGCCGTTCGACTACTTCAAGGTGCTCTAATGGCTGCAACACGTCTCGAATCCACCAACCAGGGCGCCACGACCCTGGCGCCGGTCAAGCACCGCGCGCGCTTCCATACCCTGACGGTGGCCGAAGTACGCTCGCTCACCGCCGACAGCGTCGAGGTCACCTTCACCGTTCCGCCCAAACTGCAGGGCGCGTTCGACTACCTGCCCGGCCAGCACCTCGCCCTGCGCGCCACGATCGAAGGCCAGGAACTGCGCCGCAGCTACTCGATCTGCCGGCCCGCGGCGAGCCACGGGGGCCAGATCAGCGTCGCCATCAAGCGCGACCTCGGCGGTGCCTTCTCCACCTGGGCCAACAGCGAACTGCACCCCGGCGACGAGATCGACGTGATGAGCCCGCAGGGCAGCTTCACCTCGACCCTGCACAACCTTGATCACAAGCACGTGGTTGGCGTAGCTGCCGGCTCGGGTATCACCCCGCTCATGGCGCTCGCGCACACCGTGCTCGCCGCGTCCGAGACGTCGACGTTCACCCTCGTCTATACCAACCGCACCGCCCTCGACGTGATGTTCCTCGACGAACTGGCCGAGCTCAAGGACCGCTACCCGGCCCGTCTCGCGCTGTACCACGTGCTCTCGCGCGAGCAGCGCTCATCGTCGCTGCTCTCCGGCCGCATCGACGAGGAAAAGTTTCGGCGCATGCTCGACACCATTCTGCGTCCGGCGACGGTCGACGAGTGGTTCCTGTGCGGTCCGTTCGAACTCGTGCAGCTCTGCCGTGACACCCTCGAGAGCACCGGCGTCGAGCGCTCGCACGTGCGGTTCGAACTGTTCACCACCGGCGAGCCCTCGGCCGCGAGCGGCGACCGCGGCCGGGCCGTCATCATCGGCCAGGGCGACAAGACCTTCCAGATCGAATTCACCCTCGACGGCCAGAGCAACACGGTGACCACTCCGGTCAACGCGAACGAGAGCATCCTGAACGCTGCCCTGCGGGTACGCCCCGATGTTCCGTTCGCTTGCGCCGGCGGCGTCTGCGGAACCTGCCGCGCCAAGCTGGTCAGCGGCGATGTCACGATGACCGAGAACTACGCGCTCGAACCCGAAGAGCTCGCCCGCGGTTACGTGCTGACCTGCCAGTCACACCCGACCACCGACACCGTCGTCGTCGACTACGACGTCTAGCTTCAACCCCTCAGAAAGCGGATGTACGTGATTGAGCTCTCGATAGACAACGATGTCGCCCACGTGGTGCTGAACGCGCCCGACAAACTCAACGCCCTCGATGAGGCCGCGATCGTCGAACTCGACGCGGCCTACCAGGAAGCCGAGCGCGTCGGCGTGCGTGCGCTGGTGCTGAGTGGCGAGGGTCGGGCCTTCTGCGCCGGCCGCGACATTTCGGCCGTCGATCCGCGCACCGATGACGTGCTCGGGTATCTCGGCGACCTCGTCACCCCGCTGCTTCAGCGCATGAGCCGGTTTCCGGCTCCCACCTTCGCGGCGGCGCACGGCGCCTGCCTCGGTGTGGGACTCGGCCTGCTCATCGCCACCGACGTTGTCTACGTCGCCGACACCGCCAAGATCGGCTCGCCGTTCGCGAACCTCGGCGCCACCCTCGACTCCGGCGGACACGCCCTGTTCGTGGAACGTCTCGGTGCGCACCGTACCCTCGATCTGATCTACAGCGGCCGCCTCATGTCGGGGGCCGAGGCTGTCGCCGGGGGGCTGTTCAGCCAGGTTTTTGCGGCCGCGGAACTGACCGAGACGACGGTGCAGGCGGCGACGCGCGCGGCATCCGGTGCCACCCAGGCTTTTCTCGCGAGCAAAGCGCTCGTGCAGTCGTTGCGTGACGAACGCCTCGGGCTGTGGCAGAGCATGAGCGCCGAGACCGCAGCCCAGGCCGCGCTGTGCGCTACCGGCGACTACCGCGAGGGTTTCGCCTCCTTCCAGGAGAAGCGCAAGCCCGTTTTCACCGGTCGCGCCTGACCTGTCCCGGAGTTGATCGCGGTCCCCGAAAGAGTGCGGTCGAATTGGGGCTGGCACCCGAATCTCCTGAATAAGCCACCACTGTGGGACTGTGGAATGCATCGCCGTGCAGTTGATAAAACACACCCAGGTCGACCGGCTACTCTGGAGGAGACCGGAGAGGGGCCTTAATGCACACACGCTGGGCCCGCTTCGCGCGCGGCTGGATCGTCGCCGTGTTCTCGACCTTTGTCGCTGCCCTCTCGCACACGTTGGGTGGTGGCTCGGCGCCCGGCCTTCTGGCCGTCGTCGTGTCGCTCGCCTTTGCCGGCATGGTCTGCGTCGCTCTCTCGGGCCGCACCCTGTCCTTCTGGCGAGGCGCAGCATCCGTTTTGATCAGCCAGGTCATCTTTCACGGGCTATTCTCGCTCGGAGCGCCGGGTGGCGCGCTCGGGGCCGAGGCGGTTGCCGCATCGGGCACCCACCAGCACGCGGCGCTGCCCGGGCTGATCGACCCGATGGTTCTCGGCTCGACCCCGCCCATGGCCCACGATTCCACGGCCATGTGGGGCGCTCACTTCTGTGCCGCGATCGTGACGATTCTGGCCCTGCGGTACGCGGAACGCGCGTTCTGGGGCCTGGCCGAGAACGTGCGTCTGGGCATCCGCACGCTGTTCGTTCCGGCCCACCTGGTGGTGCCGGTCGCGGCCCCGCAGCGCATTCGTCACGATGCGCCGGTATTCGCGCCGCGCGATCTGGTTCTGGTGCTGTCGGCCATGCGGCATCGTGGGCCGCCGGTTTTCGCGCTCGCAGCCTGAACCGCAATCCGACCAGTTCGCCCATCGCACCGAACGAGTAGCAGAGGCTTCGCCCTGCACCATTCGAGTAGCGCCGGGCACCCACGTTTAAGGACAATCATGACGTTCACCACCCCCAAATCTACCGCCGCGGCCGCTCGCACTCTCTTCGCGGCCGCCGTTATTGCTCTGGCTCTCGGCTGGGGCGCGGCCCCGGCGTCGGCCCACAACGACGAGATTGGTTCCTCACCCGAGGCCGGCTCGGTCGTGACCGAGCAGCCCGGTGAACTCTCCGTCACCACGAGCGATCTGCTCCTGGATCTCGGCGGAACCGGAGCGGGAAGCGCCATGGTCGTAACCGGCCCGGCCGACGCGCCGCTTTTCTATGGCGACGGGTGCACCATAGTCTCTGGCGCCACAGTCGAGACCGCCGCGCAGCTCGGCGCTGCCGGGCAATACACGGTGATTTGGCAGACGGTTTCCATCGACGGCCACCCCATCTCCGATGAGTTCACCTTCGACTGGCAGCCCGCCGCCGATCAGGTACTCGCCGACGGGGTCGCCACGGCTCCAACCTGCGGCACGACAGCGGATGCCGCCACACCGGATTCCGCCACCTCGCCTCCCTCAGACCTCGGCGCGACTAGTTCCGGCTCCGAAAGCTCGGTCTCGACGTTCGTCTGGATCGGCGGAACCCTGGCGGCTGTGCTCCTGGCCGCCGCCGCGACCCTGCTGCTCCTGCGCCGCAAGCGCCGCCCCTGACCGCCCCCACCCAACTCGGAGGGGGAGAGGCGCGCGGGGGAACGTGTCAGGGGGCCCGGGTAAAGTTGGGCAGGTGAGTTGGAATGCTGAGCTGCCCTGGAACCCTGACGACGTCGAACCACCTCGCGACTTTGACGCACCCGACGACTTCGACGCACCGAGTGATTTCGACGCCCCCGACGACTTCGATGCGCCGCCGCCCGAAGCTGACCGCCAGTTCGGCGAGCGGCAGCCTGCGTACTCGGGCGGCGCATCCGCTTCGATCCAGGGCGCCCAGCGCAGCGCCAACCAGCCGGCCGCTCGCGCCACCGCACCGATTCACGCCGCAACCCGCAAGTTCGCCACCGCCGCCGAGGCCCTGCACACCGTGTTCGGCTATGACTCGTTCCGTGGTGATCAGGCCGAGATCATCGCTCAGGTCGTCGACGGCAAAGACGCCGTCGTGCTCATGCCCACCGGCGGCGGCAAGAGCCTGTGCTACCAGATTCCAGCGCTGGTTCGGCCAGGCACCGGCATCGTCGTGTCGCCGCTGATTGCCCTCATGCAAGACCAAGTGGATGCGCTCACCGCTGTGGGCGTGCGCGCTGAGTTCCTCAACTCCAGTCAGGACTCGCAGACCCGCGGCCAGGTGGAGCGCGACTACCTGAACGGCGACCTCGACCTGCTCTACGTCGCCCCCGAGCGGCTCTCCAATGAGGGCACCAAGCGGCTGCTCGAGCGTGGAACCATCGCCCTGTTCGCCATCGACGAAGCCCACTGTGTGTCGCAGTGGGGTCATGACTTTCGTCCGGACTACCTGGCCCTGGGCGAGCTGGCCGACCGCTGGCCCGACGTGCCGCGCATCGCGCTCACCGCCACCGCAACGGATGCCACCCACCAGGAGATCACCACCCGCCTGCAGATGGGCGACGCCAAACATTTCGTGGCGAGCTTCGACCGGCCCAATATTCAGTACCGCATCGTCGGCAAAGCTGAGGTGCGCAAGCAGCTGCTCTCTTTCCTGAAAACCGAGCATCCGGGCGACGCCGGGATCGTCTACGCGCTCAGCCGCAAGACCGTCGATGCGACCGCCGAGTTTTTGCGTCAGAACGGGGTCAACGCTCTGCCGTACCACGCCGGCCTCGACGCGGGACTGCGCGCCCGAACCCAGTCCCGGTTCCTGCGCGAGGAGGGCGTTGTCATTGTCGCGACCATCGCCTTCGGCATGGGAATTGACAAGCCCGACGTGCGCTTCGTCGCCCATATCGACCTGCCCAAATCGGTCGAGGGTTACTATCAGGAGACCGGTCGGGCTGGCCGCGACGGTGCCCCGGCCACCGCCTGGCTCGCCTACGGCCTGCAAGACGTGGTGCAGCAGCGCCGCATGATCGACGAGTCGCCGGGCGACCTCGGCCATCGGCGAAAGTTGTCCGCCCACCTCGACGCCATGCTCGCCCTGTGCGAGACGGTGCACTGTCGCCGGGTCAACCTGCTGCGCTATTTCGGCCAGACCAGCGAACCCTGCGGCAACTGTGACACGTGCCTAGAGCCACCCGAGGCCTGGGACGGCACGATCCCGGCCCAAAAGCTGCTCTCCACCATCGTGCGGCTGCACCGCGAACGCAACCAGAAGTTCGGCGCCGGCCACCTTATCGACATCCTCCGCGGCAAGGAAACCCCGCGCGCCACCCAGTACCGGCACACCGAACTGAGCACCTGGGGACTGGGAGCCGACCTCAGCGACCAGGCCTGGCGCGGCGTCGTGCGCCAGATGCTGGCCCAGGGCCTGCTCGCCACGTCCGGCGAATACGGCACCCTCATACTGACGGATGCCGCGGCCCAGGTTCTCGGCGGAGGTCGCACGGTGCAGTTGCGCCGCGAACCAGACCGGCCGGCGCGCTCGAGTGCCGCCCGCCGGCCGAGCGCGGCAAAGGTTGCTGCCGCCGACCTCAGTACCGCGCAGGAGAGCCTGTTCGAGGCTCTGCGGGCCTGGCGCTCGGCGGAGTCGAAGGAGCAGGGCGTTCCCGCCTACATCGTCTTCGGCGACGCGACCCTTATCGCCGTGGCCGCGGCCGGCCCTACGTCCCTCGCCGCGCTCGACGGCATCACCGGCATCGGGGCCAAGAAGCTCGAGGCCTACGGCGAAGCCCTGCTCGAGGTCGTCGCCGCCTCCGCCTGATCCCCGCCTCGCCGACGCGTGAGTTTCGACCCCAAAAAGACGGGCAAACGCCTTAATACTCATGGGTCGGCGGCGACTCCAGCCGTGACGGGGCGTCAGTGGGCCGAGGTCTTGTGGGGGAACGCTGGTTCAAACGGCCCTGAGTTGTAGTGAACCTACAAAACGGATGCCGCGCGCGACATATATCGTTGTCGCCCCCGTACCGCGCATTTCGCGACTGCACCCACGCGGCCCTAGCGTTGCGACCACCACTTCGCGCGAACAGTTAGGACCACCCATGGTTGACACAGCCCAGCGCTCCAGCACCCGATCGACGACGATCGACCCCAGCCGCGATGTCAGCGTCGACACCGGCCCCATCAAGTCCATCGGCGACCCAACAGGGCCCTCGGTCAATGTCGAACAGCTCGGACGCCAGCTGCTCGGCACCTGGGCCGACGTGCGCCTCGCGGCCCGTGAAGTCACCGCGCGCCCCGATATGCAGCGCATAGAAGGACTCTCCATGGCGGACCACCGCCTGCGCGTACTCGAGCAGCTCAAGGTTCTCGCCGCCAATGGTCACGTGCTGCGAGCGTTCCCCAAGCACCTCGGCGGGCAGGACGACCACGGCGGAAACATCGCCGGCTTCGAAGAGCTCGTCATCGCTGACCCGAGCCTGCAGATCAAGGGCGGCGTGCAGTGGGGCCTGTTCGGCGCGGCCGTGCTGCACCTCGGCACCAAGCCGCACCACGACAAGTACCTGCCCGGCATCATGGACCTCTCCGTGCCCGGCGCGTTCGCCATGACCGAGATCGGCCACGGTTCCGACGTCGCGAGCATCGCGACCACCGCAACTTTCGACGAGGCAACCAACGAATTCGTCGTCAACACCCCGTTTCGCGCCGCCTGGAAGGATTACCTCGGCAACGCCGCGAAAGACGGCATCGCCGCCGTGCTGTTCGCGCAGCTCATCACCCAGGGCGTCAACCATGGCGTGCATGCCTTCTACCTGCCCATTCGCGATGAGAACGGCGACTTCCTCCCCGGCGTCGGCGGCGAAGACGACGGCCTCAAGGGTGGCCTCAACGGCATCGACAACGGCCGGCTGCACTTCGATAACGTGCGCATTCCGCGGGGAAACCTGCTCAACCGCTACGGTGATGTCGCCGAGGACGGCACCTACTCGAGCCCGATCAGCAGTCCCGGCCGCCGTTTCTTCACCATGCTCGGCACGCTCGTGCAGGGTCGAGTGTCGCTCGACGGCGCCGCCACCGCGGCATCCGCTCTGGCGCTGACCATCGCGATCACCTACGGGAGTCAGCGCCGCCAGTTCACCGCCGGCAGCGACACCGACGAGGAGGTCATCCTCGACTACCAGCGGCACCAGCGCCGCCTGTTTCCGCGACTCGCCACGACCTACGCGCAGACTTTCGCTCACGATGAATTCCTGGTGAAGTTCGACGACGTGTTCAGCGGCAAGGCCGACACCGACGACGACCGCCAAGACCTGGAAACCCTCGCCGCCGCGCTCAAGCCGCTCTCAACCTGGCACGCGCTCGACACCCTGCAGGAAGCCCGCGAGGCCTGCGGCGGTGCCGGCTTCATGGCCGAGAACCGCCTCGTCGGCCTGCGCGCCGACCTCGACATCTTCGCAACCTTCGAGGGCGACAACAACGTGCTGCTGCAGCTCGTCGCCAAGCGTCTGCTCACCGATTACAGTCGCAAATTCGCCACAGCGGATGCCGGTGCCCTGGCCCGCTACGTCGTGCAGCACGCGGCTGGTCGCGCCTACCACGGCACGGGCCTCCGCACCCTGGGCCAGACTGTGTTCGACCGTGGGTCAACGGCCCGCTCTGTCGGTGCACTGCGTGATGCCGACGTGCAGCGCGAGCTGCTCACCGACCGGGTCGAGAGCATGATCGGCGAGGTCGCGGGCAAACTGCGCGCCGCCACCAAGCTGCCCAAAAAACAGGCCGCCGCCCTGTTCAACGCGCACCAGAACGAGCTCATCGAGGCGGCCCGTGCCCACGGCGAGCTGCTGCAGTGGGAGTCGTTCACCCGCGCGCTCGAGTCAACTACAGACGAAGGCACCAAGCAGGTGCTCACCTGGCTGCGCGACCTGTTCGGTCTCGGCCTGGTGGAGAAGAACCTGGCCTGGTACCTCATCCATGGCCGTCTCTCCGCCCAGCGGGCCCAGGCCGTCACGGCCTACATCGACCGCCTGATCGCACGCATCCGCCCGCACGCGCTCGACCTCGTGGACGCGTTCGGTTACTCGCAAGATCACCTGCGGGCCACGATCGCGAGCGGCATCGAACGTGAACGTCAGGTCGAAGCCCGAGATTACTACGCCAACCAGCGCGCCGACGGAACAGCGCCTACACCCGAGAAGCCGGTCAGGAAGTAGTCGTCCCCCCGTCGTACTCAGGTACGACGGGGGTGGCGCACAACCATCCCCACGGTTGATGCGCCACAGTGGGGATAAACCATACCGTTTGGTATGGGGGCTTCATTGCACGAAAACGGGGCCTCACCCACTAACGGAATGAGGCAGTCGTGATCCAGGCACAGTCCCTGACCAAGCACTACGGAAGCAAGACCGCGGTCGACTCGGTCGACTTCACGGTGCAGCCCGGCAAGGTCACCGGTTTTCTCGGGCCGAACGGCGCGGGCAAGTCCACCACCATGCGCATGATCGTGGGCCTTGACCGACCCAGCCTCGGTTCGGTCATCGTCAACGGCAAGCCGTACCACGAGCACAAGGCGCCGCTTCGTGAAGTTGGCGTGCTGCTCGACGCCAAGGCCGTGCACACCGGTCGCAGCGCCTACAACCACCTGCGCGCCATGGCCGCCACCCACAACATCCCGACCAGCAGGGTGCACGAGGTCATCAACCTCACCGGTCTCGAGTCCGTCGCCCGCAAGCGTGTGGGCGGATTCTCGCTCGGCATGGGCCAGCGCCTCGGCATCGCCGCAGCGCTGCTCGGCGACCCGGCCACGCTCATCCTCGACGAGCCGGTCAACGGCCTCGACCCAGAGGGCGTGCAGTGGGTGCGCAAGCTCACCAAGCAGCTCGCCGCCGAGGGCCGCACCGTGCTGCTCTCCTCCCACCTCATGAGCGAGATGGCCCTCACCGCCGACCACATCATCGTTCTCGGTCGTGGCCGGGTGATAGCGGATGCCTCGGTCGCCGACATCATCGCCTCAGCAGCGGGCGAATCCGTTCGCGTGCGCACTCCGCACACCGCGGCGCTGGCCACCCTGCTGGCTCAGGAGAATGTGACCATCACCAACGTTGAACAGGACGTGCTCGAGATCACGGGACTTTCTGTGAACGAGATCGGCGACCGCGCCGCCGCCGCCCAGATCTCCCTGCACGAACTCTCGGCGGTGAGCGCCTCGCTCGAGGACGCGTACATGAAACTCACCCAGAACGAAGTGGAGTATCGCACAGGCGACTCCTCCTCCCACACTGAAACGGAGGCGGCTCGATGAGCACCGTAACCCCCACCCAGCCATCCACTTCGCGTGCCTCGTTCGTGCCGACCGGCTCCGGGCTCAGCTTCACCGGCCTGCTCCGCTCCGAAACGATCAAGCTGTGGAGCCTGCGCTCCACCTACTGGACCTACTCCCTCGTCATCGTGGCCGCGCTCGGCTTCGGAGTGCTGATGTCGTTTGCGCTGTCAGCCACGGCCGGACTCGACCCGGCCACCGGCGCCCCCATGCCGATGGAGAGCGCTCAAATCTTCGTGATCGCCTCCACCTCCGGCTTGGCGCTCGGCCAACTCATCGTCGCCGTTCTCGGCGTTCTCTCGATCAGCGGTGAGTATTCGAGCGGCATGATCAAGTCCACCCTCACAGCGGTTCCCAACCGCCTGCCGGCCCTCTGGGCCAAGGTCATCGTGTTGTTCGTTTTCACCTTCCTGATCGGCCTGGTCAGCGTTGTGGGGGCCTTCCTGGCGGCCGTTCCCAGACTGAGCGTCGAGAACATCACCGCGAGCCTGTTCGACGTCGACGTGCTGCTGCCGCTGCTCGGTAACGTGCTCTTCCTCGCGCTGATCGCGGTGTTCGCTGTCGGAATCGGCACGATCGTGCGCAGCAGTGCCGGTGGTATCGCCACGGTGCTGGGAATCCTGCTGCTCCTGCCCACGGTGGTGGCGCTGTTCTCCATGCTCGTCGAGTGGGTCAACGACATTGTGCCGTTCCTGTTCACAGTGGCGGGCTCGGAAATGGTCTATCCGAACACGATGGAATCCTGGCAGGCATTCCTGGTTGTCATCGCCTGGGTCGCCGTCAGCCTCGGTACGGCTGCGCTGCTGCTCAAGCGCCGCGACGCCTAACCCGTACCATCGAAGAATGAGTACCACCACGTCTCCCCCCGGGCGCGCCCTCGCGCCGGGGGGAGACGTGCGTCTGCCCACTCCGCCCGGAGTGGTGCGGCGGTTCTGGAGCCGGCATCCGCACCTGGCCGATGCGCTCATCGTCTTGATCTATGTCGTGCCCATGGTGCTCGTTCTGGTGCTCAACCTGTTCGACAACGACCCCGCACCGGTCGGCGATGTCCTCCTCAATGTTGCCATCATGCTCGTTCTGGCAGTCGCACTGTTCTTTCGGCGGCGGATGCCACGGCTCGTCCTGGCCCTCACCTGGATCGGCCTGCTCACTTTCGCTGACTATGGCGAGGTGCACCTCATCGCCCAGCTGCTCGCGCTCTACGCGGTCGCGGTATATTCCGACATTCGCAGCGCGTGGGTCGGGTTCGGCGCAGCCGTGGGGCTGGCGAGTCTGGCCGCGTGGCTCACGGAAGACCTCGACGAGATCGCCTGGATTCCGGTGGCCATCCAGATCGCTATCATGATGCTCGCCGCCACCCTGGTCGGCGTCAATATGGGCAACAGCAAACGCTACGTGACCGCACTGCTCGACCTGGCCGCGCAGCTGACCCGCGAACGCGACCAGCAGGCGCAGCTCTCGCGCATCTCCGAGCGCACCCGTATCGCCGGTGAAATGCACGATGTGGTTGCCCACAGTCTCTCGGTCATGGTCGCGCTTGCCGACGGTGCCCATGCGATCGCGCCCAAGGACCTCGAGCGTTCCCGCGCGGCCATGCTCGACGTCGCTGCCACCGGTCGCCGGTCGATGACGGAGATGCGCCGCCTCCTCGGGGTGCTCGATGTCGGTTCCGACCCGGCGCCCCGGGCTCCGCAGCCGGGGATCGACCAACTCGCCGACCTCGTCGAATCCTTTCGGTCGACGGGGTTGCCGGTCGTATTGGAGCGCAGTGGCCGCGAGCCCGCCAATCCCAGTGTGCAGCTGACCATTTTCAGATTGGTGCAGGAGTCGCTCACCAACGTGCTGCGATACGCCGATACGCCGACGCGGGTCGTCGTGCGGCTGGGCTCTGTGCCTGGCGCCGCCGAGGTCACGGTCAGTGACAACGGTCGGCATCGCAGCCAGCCGAGCCCGCGTGGATTCGGGCGCGGACTGATCGGCATGCAGGAACGCGTCGCCATCTATGACGGAACCTTCGAAGCGGGAGCAGGCCTCCACGACGGCTGGCGTGTGCACGCCTCGATGACGTTTGAGGATGAGACATGACAGCTCCCGAGGCGCAGCCCGCCGACATGATTCGAATCATGCTCGTCGACGACCAGGCGCTGCTCCGTGTGGGCTTTCGCATGGTGCTCGAGGCCGAAGACGACTTCAGCGTCATCGCCGAAGCGACCGACGGCGCCCAGGCGATCGCGCTCGCGGAAACGCTGCGCCCGCAGGTCATCCTGATGGACGTGCGCATGCCCGGGCTCGACGGTATCGAGGCCACCCGGCAGATCATGGTGGCTCAGCCCGACATCCGCATCATCATCCTCACCACCTTCGACCTCGACGAGTACGCCTTTGGTGGGTTGCGCGCTGGCGCGAGCGGCTTCCTGCTCAAGAACGCCGAGCCGGGGGAACTGATCACCGCCATCCGCACGGTCGTCTCGGGGGAGGCATCCGTTTCACCACGCGTGACGCGGAGGCTGCTTGACCTCTTCGGCACCCAGCTGCCACGCGTCGACGCCGAAAACGGATGCGCCGCCCAGGCCCTCGCGGCCCTCACCGAGCGGGAGGCCGAGGTCTTCCTCGCCATCGCCGAGGGGCTCTCCAACCCCGAACTGGGCGAGCGGTTCTTTCTCTCCGAGTCGACCGTGAAGACCCACGTCGGCCGAATCCTGCACAAACTCGGCCTGCGTGACCGGGTGCAGGCCGTCATTCTGGCCTACGAACAGGGCCTGGTCGGCCGCTGAACCCGGCAGGCGCGTGGCATAGGCTCGACGCATGCGTACTTTTTACCCCGAGCTTGAACCCTACGAAACCGGCATGCTCGATGTCGGCGACAACCAGACCATCTACTGGGAAGCCTCTGGCAATCCAGACGGCAAGCCGGCGGTCTACCTGCACGGCGGGCCTGGCGGCGCGTCCGGCCCTGATCAACGTCGCGTGTTCGACCCGGCGAAGTACCGCATCATCCTGTTCGACCAGCGCGGCTGCGGCCTGAGCACGCCGCACGCGAGCGAGCCCGACGTTGACCTCAGCGTCAATACCACCTGGACCCTCGTGGCCGATCTGGAGAGATTGCGCGAGTATCTCGGAATTGACCGTTGGCTGGTCTGCGGCGGATCCTGGGGCAGCACCCTCGCCCTCGCCTACGCCGAGACCTACCCCGAGAAGGTCACCGAACTCGTCGTGCGCGGCATCTTCACCCTGCGCCCGGTCGAACTCGACTGGTTTTATGAGGGCGGCGCCGCGGCCATCTACCCCGACCTGTGGGAATCCTTCCTCGCGCCCGTTCCCGAGAATGAACGCGGTCACCTGATCGAGGCGTACGGCCGGATGCTGCACGACCCCGACCAGTTCGTGCGCGAACGTGCCGGCGTCGCCTGGGCCACCTGGGAATCGTCGACGATCACCCTGCTGCAGGAGCCCGACAAGATCGCGCACTTCTCGGACCCGGCGTTCGCGGTGGCCTTCGCCCGCATCGAGAACCATTTCTTCGCCAACAAGGGCTGGTTCACGCCGAACCAGCTCATTGACAATGCTTCCCGCCTCGCCGATATCCCCGGCGTCATCGTGCAGGGCCGCTATGACATGTGTACTCCAGCCTTCACCGCGTGGGACCTGCACAAGAATTGGCCGGAGGCCGACTTCCGCCTGATTCCCGACGCCGGTCACGCCTTTGACCAGCCCGGAATTCTCGACGCCATCATCGAGGCGACGGACCGCTTCGCAGCGTAAGTGTCTGAGAACAGCGCAGCGTCCTGAGAATTTGTCAGGCAGTCCCCTCGGATCTGCAATACTGACCGCATGACCGACTCGATCTTCGCCTCCCTCGCCGTCGTGGTGGTGAACTTCGGGTCGTGCGCGCTGCTCGAAGAGAACCTGCAACCGCTGTCCCGCTCGGCACCGGGCCTCGCGGTCGTGGTCGTCGACAATTTCACCGACACGGCCGAGCAGGCCAAGGTGGCGGAGCTCGCCGAGCGGGAGGGCTGGCAGTACCTGTTGTCGCCGACCAACCTCGGTTTCGGCGGCGGCATGAACGTCGGCGTTGCACGGGCACAGCAGAACGGGCGCACACATTTTCTCCTGTTGAATCCGGATGCCGCCATCGCCGCCGACCAGGTCGCCCGCCTGCTCGAGGTGGTCTGCAAGCATCCGCTCACCCTGGTCTCGCCGCGCATCCTGCGGCCGGACGGCTCAGTGTGGTTCGACGGCAGCGACCTGTACCTCGACGACGGACGCGTGCGCGCGACCCGCAAGCGCGGGGAATTCCTGGGCGCACGCACCACGCCATGGCTGAGCGGAGCCTGCCTGCTGATCAGCGACGAACTCTGGCGCCGGGTCGGTGGGTTCAGTGACGACTACTTTTTGTACTGGGAAGACGTCGAGCTCTCGCACCGGGTGCTGCAGGCCGGGGGAGCGGTCGCGGTCTGCGCTGAGGCTGAGGCGACCCACGCGCAGGGCGGCACCCAGGGCACCGGCCAGCACAGTGCCGGCCAAGCCAAGTCGTACTCCTACTATTACTACAACGTGCGCAACCGCCTGGTCTATGCGGCCCGCAATCTCGAAGGCGAAGACCGCCGGCGCTGGCGGCGGCACAGCGTCGTTGCCGCCTGGGAAGTCATCTCCCGCGGGGGCCGGCGCCAGTTGCTGACGTCGCTGCGGCCGCTTCTGGCCGCGACCCGCGGGCTGCGCGACGGCTTCGCCTACCGGCTGACCCCCGAAGCTACGACCGTGACGATCCCGGCCGGAACGACTAGAACAGGCTAGCGCTTGCGTCGCCGGGTGAACCGTTTCGCGTACTCGAGCAGGGTCACGAAGTCGGTACGCCGCACGCCGTAGAACTGCAGCGGGTTGATCCCGAATTTGCGGTACATGAACGCGAGGTTCAGGTTGCTCGAGATCAGGTTGCCGGCCAGGGTCGCCAGCGCGGCCCCCATCGCGCCGAGCATCGGTGCCAGCACGATCAGCATCCCAATGTTCACGAGGCAGGCGATCAGCAACGACATGCTACGGAGGCCTGGGCGTCCTCGCGCGCTCAATCCGGAACCGCCGATCGACCCCGGCGTGCCGAGCACCACTGCGGCGAGCAGCACGCCGGCCACGGGAAGCGCGGGCCGAAAACCTTCGCCGAAGAGAAACGGCAGCCACCACAGCATACTCACGCCGAGGAACAGGGCTGCGCCGGCGCACAGCATGGTGGAAATGCGCGCCGAGGAGGCGAGGCGCGCGTCGACCGAATCGGCGGCATCCGTTACGAAGGTGACGTCGCGCACCGCCTGGTTGATGATCAGCGGCAGTTCGCTCACGCTTACCGCGACCACGTAGAGGCCGAGCTGGTAGGTGCCGGCGAATGGCGTCATGAGCACCTGGTCGAGCCTCGAGAGCAGAATGCCCGAGAGCGATCCGACCCAGATGCGCAGGCCGTAGCTGAGCAGGCCGGCCGTGCGCGCTTCCCGCGGCACGTCGAACGCGCGCGGATCGAGGCTGCGCATGCGCCCGATGTAGACGAACAGGCCGGTCACCGGCATTGCAGCCACGGCGATCGTCGCCACGAGTGGGGTGAGGGTGCCGGTGATCCAGAACGGAATCAGCACGGCGAGCCGCAGCGACGACGTGATGATGCGTTCCAGCGCCACCAGCCGCCAACTTTGGGTAGCGGATGCCACCCCCCGGAACACGCCGACCAGCAGGTTGGGCACGATGGCCAGGCAGGCCACCAGAATGAGTTGCTGCACGGTGGGGTCGCCGCCGCTCAGCCAAGTCGCCGACAGAGCGACCGCACCCATGGCGAGCAGCCCGGCGACGACGAGAATGAGCATGCCCCGGTTCGACGCGTTGCGGGCCAGGGTGGGGTTGCGGGCGATCGCCCAGGTCACGGCTTCGGGAACACCGAAGGTGGCGACGGTGACCACGAGAGCCAGCGGTGCGGTCGCGGCGGCCACGGCGCCACGACCGTCGACCCCGAGGGCCTGGGCCAGGATCGGTCCGGAGAACAGCGCGACGAGCGGGGGGAAAGCGTTTCCGATCAGCGCAATCGTCATGTTGCGCGAGACCGAATTCGGGGCTGCGCTGCGCGTTGCCGAGCCGGCTGATGACTGGACCAGTCGCCGGTCCGCTGTCGTGCCGCGGGGTCGCCTAGGCACCATCAGTGGTCACCGCCCGCAGCACCGAGGCGGTGGGCAACGGGCCCGACTCAAGAGGGTCATCGCGCAGCACCCGCTCGCGTTCGAGCGCGCCCACGCACGCCGCGAACTGTGCGTCGTTGCCCCCCTCGGTCACATTTTGTCGATAGAGCGTGCCGCGCTGCGAACCCGGAATAGCCGGGTACTCGGCCTGCCGCTCACCGACCTGACGGGCGCGAATGCCGTGCCGCACGGCGACCGAATAGACCCAGAGGTCGTCGGCTCGCGGGGCGACCCGGAGAAAATCATCACCCTCGGCGCGCAGAGCCGCGAGCAGTCCGAGCGGGTAGTAGATGCCGGAGACGCCGGTGCAGAGTGTTCGAAAACTGGCGGCGGTGCCGCGGGCGGCGACCCACCGGGAATAGGGCGCCACGTCGTCGCCGTCGAAGGTGATCGTGTGGGCGCGCTGCCCGGTGATGTCCAGCGGATGCCGCGCGGCCGCCCCGAGCAGCTCGGCCAGCCACCGGCGCGGGTACAGCACGTCGTCGTCGGCGGCAACCAAGGGGAGGGTTGGCCCGGTCAGGGCATACGGATACTGCTTCTTGTGCGGTCCAAAGTCGGGGCAGGAACGAATCTCCAGGCCCCGCCGCGCCAGGCGACGAAGCGTGGCCGGCGGGTGAGCCACGGTGGCCGTGTCATCAAGCCAGAGGATGAGTCGCGCGGGCCGGTTCCGCCCGGCTGCGATGGTCTCGAGGGCGTAGAACACCAGATGGATCCGGTGACCGAATGAGGTCAGGTTCACGACGACCGCGCCAGACCCCGTGACGGATCGGCGACTCAGTCGGTTGGTCAGGCGCAGGCGGGCGAGGCGCAGCTTGATGGCGGCGCGCTGCGCCAGGGCCGCCGGGTCCCGGCGCAGGTCGGCGACGAGCCGAGCAAATCTCTTGATGACCACAGCCAGCTTCCGGTTGCGCGATGAATATCTCTCACGAAACCGCCACTATACAGGCCCAGCCACCCGACCCCGCGCCCCCCTCTCGGGGGGTGATAATCCCTCAGTTTGCTGGCCGTCACCCTTGTTGCTTCGCCGCGGAGCCGTCTATTGTTGTGCACGATGCGGCTGCGCAACAGGGGACGGTGCCCGAATCGTCCCTGGGTGGCCCGGGTGGTGGTGGCTATTGTCCTTTCAGGTGCGCTCCAATAACACCGCGACGCGTCCCGCTGTGGTGCCGCCCCCGCGCACCCGCGCCGGCCGGTTCGCGTACCAGGCTCCGCCCGTCGTCAATAAACTCATCGCCGTCGTCGTTCTGGTCCTCGTCGCCTTGCGCCTCGATATCGACCAGGGCGTGACGGTGGGGGCGGTGGCCTGCGTGGCCCTGTTCCCCGTGTGGTTCCCCGTGCTGCGCCAGTATTCGGGCGCTCGACTGTTCCTGCTCGGCGGAGTGGTCGCCATCGCCTCCGGCATCTGGCTCACCGCCCTGTCGGCTCCCACGCACGATGCCAGTCTTGGCCAGGCCTTCGGTACGATCGCCGGCCTGGTCGGGTTGCTGGCCGGCGTCGGATTCGTGCTCTGGGCGCGCACCGTTCTGCCTGACGCCCAGATCGCCATCTGGTACGGCGCCGGAATCCTGCTCGGGGTCTCGCCGTCGAGCGAGCTGTACGCGGCGAACCCCTGGCGCTTCGGGTACTCGGTGGCCCTGACCATTCTGCTGCTCGGGATCACGCTGCAACTGCGCCGCCGCTGGCTGGAGCTGGCCGTTGCCCTGCTGCTCACCGTCGTCGCCACCCTGACGGATGCCCGCTCCACGTTCGCGTTCATGCTGCTGACGGTGCTGTTGGTCGCCTGGCAGATGCGCCCTACCCGGTCAACGCGCGGCAAGTCGGCGCTGCGAGCGCTGCTCGGACTCGGCGTGCTCGGCCTGGTCGTCTTCAACGTGATCCAGGCCCTCATTCTTGACGGCGCGCTCGGTGAGGCCACCCAGCAGCGCACCCTCGCCCAGCTCGAGGAGACCGGTTCGCTCATTCTCGGGGGCCGCCCCGAACTTACCGCCACGATCGCGCTCATGCAGCATCAGCCGTGGGGGTTCGGCGTGGGTACCGCGCCCAATCCGCAGGACATTCTGGCGGCCAAGACCGGCATGGCGTCTATCAACTACGACCCGAACAACGGCTACGTCGACAACTACATGTTCGGCGGCCACATCGAACTGCACTCCATCATCGGGGATTTCTGGGCGGCCTTCGGCATCCCCGGGCTGCTGTTCGCCCTCATTATTCTCGTGCTCATCGTGCGCAGCATCGGCGTCCACGTGGCCGCCAAAAGCGCCAGCGCCGTGCTGCTGTACCTCGGAATCAAAGCCGTCTGGTTCATGTTCTTCGGCCCATTCTTCAGCTCGTCGGTGCTGCTCGTTCTCGTTCTCGGGCTGCTCATCACCCGCAAAGTGCCCCCCGAAATGGATGCCGGGCTGCTCATCACCCCGGCCCTGCCAGCGGTTCGGCGCGGCAGATGAGCGCCACGAAACCGGCTGCCGAACGCATCGTCTGGGTCGACACCGGCCGAGGAATCGCCATTCTGCTCGTCGCGCTGTTCCACTCGGCGAATTGGCTGCTCGGCGCCGGTTTCGACATACCGTATTGGCGGGAGATCAACGACGCGCTGTCATCGATGCGCATGCCGTTGTTCTTTGTCCTGTCGGGCCTGTTCGCCCCCAAATGGCTCCTGAAGCCGTGGCGCGACCTGTGGACGGTCAAGGTGCGCCTCTACCTCTGGGTCTTCCTGCTCTGGGAAGTGGTCGGCTCGATCGTGTTCCTGCTCGGCCAGACCATGAAGGGCGAAGGCTTCGGCCTGCGCCAGGCCGTTCTGGGGCTGATCGTGTCCCCGGTGCTGCCGCGGTTCGAACTCTGGTTCATCTGGGCTCTGTCGATCTTCTTCGTTGTGGCCAAACTCAGCCGGAGAGTGGATCCCCGACTGCAGCTCGTCATTGCCGGTGCCGTGTCGCTGGTCGCGTTGAGCGGGTTCGAGACCGCCAACGTGGGCTGGTCCGGATCGCTCAAGTATTACTTCTTCTTTCTGGCCGGTATCTACCTGCGCGGCTGGATCATCCGCATCGGTACCGTCGACAACCGGCTGCTCATCGGCGCGGCCATGGCGCTCTGGGTGGCCGTCACCGCCACAGTGGCGTTGCTCGGCCTGCGCGATGTCTTCGGCCTGTATTTTCTGAACTGTCTGGTCGGTGTCGTCGGTGGCATTGCGTTCAGCCGAACCCTGCGCGGCGCACGCTGGTTTGGAGCGATCGGGCGCATCACCCTGCCCATCTACCTGGCGCACACGCCCATCGTCATCCTGATTTCCTTCGTGCTGTCCCTGCCGATCGTCTTTCCCGCCGTCGCCGCCATCGCGCCGATCCTGCCTCCCATCCTCGCGGTCACGGCGGTCGTGCTCGCTCTTGCCCTGAACCGGTTCGCCTCGCGCAGCGCTCTGCGCTACGCCTACGAGCCGCCTCCATTTGTCACCGAATTCGACCAGCGTCTCTTTCGGTCGATCCGCCCCGCCCGATCGACCGAGGAGCCGACATGACCCAGGTTCCCGTGCCACCGCCAGTGGCGGGCCGGGAGGCCTGGATCGACGTCGCGAAGGGGATCGCGATCACCCTGGTCGTGCTCTACCACGCGATCATGTATCTCGACGAGGTGGGGCTGGCCGGCGCCCTGGCCCCGCTCAACCCGCTGTTCGACACTTTTCGCATGCCGCTGTTCTTCTTCATGTCCGGAATTCTGGCCGCGTCGGCCATCCGCTTGCCCTACTGGCAGTTATTTCGCAAGCGGATGTCGCTGCTCCTTTACCTCTACCTGGCCTGGGTCACCCTGCAGACGCTGTTCCTGCTCGCCCTGCCGCCGATCAGCCCGTCGGGAGCGCCGAACACCACCTGGGCCAGCCTGGTCACCCTGTTTATTCGGCCCAGCTCGAACCTGTGGTTCGTCTACGCCCTGCCGTTGTTTTTCACACTGGCCTGGCTGATGCGACGCTGGTCTCCACTCCTGCAAGTCGCCCTCACCACTGTCATCGCGGTGCTGTTCGGTGCGCAGCTGCTGCACACCGGCTCACCGTGGGACAAGATGGGCAAGTATCTGCTGTTCTTCATCGCCGCGATTTATCTGGGTCCGCTGGTTCGACGCCTCGTTCCCCGCGTGCGGTGGTGGCACGTTGTGCTGCTCTGCCTCGGCTACGCTGCCCTGGTCGTGGTCACCACGAAATTGAACGTCACCAAGGTTCCCTTCGTGATGCTGGTCGTGAGCACGCTCGCCGTTGTCGTCGGCATCAGCGTCGCGGTGCTGCTCGCCAAAATACCCGCCTTCGATTTCGTTCGGTCCCTCGGCTCCCGTACCTTGCCGATCTACCTGGTGCACACTTTTCCAATGACGGCGCTCGCGGCCATCCTGGTGGCCTTCGACGTACAGGCTCCGGTCGCGGTCGCGACGTTGTTGCCACCGCTGCTCTGCACCGGTGCGATCCTGCTCGCCCTGGCCCTGCACCGGCGGTTTCAAGCGGTTCCGGGTGTTTTCTCGGTTCCCGTCGCATCCTGGGTCATCGCTCCGAAGCGAACCGCGATCCCGAGGAGCCGCAAAGTTAATTTGACGTAATTTCATTTTTGGGTAACACTCTAGTAACTATCGGTGACTCCCTGCGGTTGCCTCACCCGCATACCCGAACGTGCACCACCCGAAATGACTTCATGATCGACCATATCTCACGTTCCCACCGCCGACCCCTTACCCTGACCCCGCTGCATTCGCGCGGTGCGCACCAGCACCACCCGGCCGTCCATCGTTTTGATCCACCTCGTCCCGCCCTCACCCGCCCCGATCTGCCGCATGCCGTTCGTCTGGAACGCACGCGGACGCGGCGCAGCTCGAGCACACGAACGCCGACCCGCGTGGCCGCCGCAACCCTCGCCATTCTCCTTCCACTGGCCGGCCTGGCGGCTCCCGCCCAGGCCGCAACCGGTGGCGTTGTTCGGATCGCCACGGCGAGTGCAGGCAGTACCGGAGTTCCGTCCGGAACTACCCTGAAGGTGCACAGCGGGGATCTCAATATCACCAAGGCTGGCACGGTCATCAGCGGCCTGGACATTCGCGGCCTGGTCAAGATCAATGCGATCAACGTCACGATCAAGAACTCGATCATTCGTGGTCGCAGCCTCAGCGCCCCCGCCGCCCTGATCAACAATCTGGGCGGGCGCTCCGGCTTGAAGATCATCGACTCGGAACTGTACCCGTCCAAACCGTCCCCTGACATCAACGGAATCTACCGCTACAACTTCACCGCGACGCGCCTGGATATCCACGGCGTCATCGACGCCGTCCACATCACCGGAAGCAACGTCACCATCGCCGATTCCTGGCTGCACGGCAACCTGCACTACGCCAGTGACCCGAATCAGGGCGGTAAGCCGAGCCACGATGACTCCATCCAGATTCAAAAGGGCAGCAATATCACGGTGTACGGAAGCACCCTGAGCGGCTCCCACAACGCGGGCGTGCAGATCACCCAGGACACCGGCGATGTCTCCAACTTCTCCTTCAAGAACAACTTTGCTGACGGCGGAGCCTGCACCATCAACGTGGCCCAGAAATCCTACGGTCCCATCTACGGCACGGTCATCACGGACAACAAGTTCGGCCGCAATACCAAGGTGGTCAACAGCGCCATCATCTCGCCCAGCACGACCAAGATCAGCACGGCGCGCAACTACTACACGCCCGACAGCACGACAGTCTCGGTGCACGCCGGCTAGCTGCCCGCCAGAGCCCTCACGCCGGGGCAGGGTGCACTGCGCCTGCCTCAAGGTATTCACAACTTCTCGTTTGACCCATCCGCATCGATACGGAATGCTGTACCAACGACCGGCGGCTCCCTTCAGCTGCCCCGCCCAACACGACCCGAAGCGTGTGCAGGACACGAAAACACATTTATGAAACTCAACCCGAAACTGATCCACGGCTTACCCGCCCCCCAGAAAGCACGTTCCCCATTTCGTCGCGCGCGCACGACGGCAGTCGCCGCTGTGGCGCTCGGATTGACCGGCGCCTTTGTGGGAATCGCTCCCGCCCAGGCAGTCGACGAGGTGCAACCGAGCTACACAATCACCCCATGGGGTACCGAGCCCGCAACTCCACCCGTCGACACCACGCCGGCGACAGGACTGACCCCGGCGCAGCTACGTTGGCTGCTGGCTCAGCTGTTTCCACCCGTGACGCCCGCTCCCGAGCCGATTGTGGCCCCCGCGCCTGGGCCGGTACCCGCGCCGGCTCCGGCCCCGGTGCCGGCTCCCGCTCCCGCCCCGGTTCCCGTTCCAGTACCGATACCCGTCCCGGTTCCGGTGCCGGCCCCGGTGCCTGCTCCCATTCCGATTCCGACGCCTCCGTCGCAGGGAGGCACGCCGAACGAAAGCAACACCGGTGTGCCGGCGGGCACCAGGCTGACGGTACATAACGGCGACCTGACGATCACCCAGGCGGGAACCGTCATTGACGGTCTGGATATTCGTGGCATGGTCAAGATCGAAGCTCCCAACGTCACGATCAGAAATTCGATCGTGCGCGGGCGAGACCTGAATGGACCGATGGCCCTCATCGGCAACCTCGGCGGCTACGAAAATCTGCGCATCATCGACACCGAGCTGTTCCCCTCCACGCCGTCACCCGACGTTCAGGGAATCTACGGCTACAACTTTGAAGCCACCCGGCTCAATATTCACGGTGTGATCGACGGTATCCATCTGACCGGCGGAAACGTCGCGATCTCGGACTCCTGGGTTCATGACAACCTGCACTACGACCGGGACCCCAATCAGGGCGGCACGCCGAGCCACGATGATTCCATTCAGATTCAGGAAGGATCAAACATCCGCATAGACGGCAACCGGCTGACCGATGCGTGGAATGCTTCCGTGCAGGTCACCCAGGACCGCGGCGACGTGTCCAATCTCACCATCACGAATAACATTGCTGATGGCGGCGGATGCTCGATCAACCTCGCCGAGAAGGCCCACGGCCCGCTGCACGGTGTGGTCATCACCGACAACACCTTCGGCCGCAATACTCGGGTCGTCGATTGCGCGGTGATCGCCCAGTCGTCCACCAAGGTTCAGATGTCGCACAACTATTACACGCCCGACGACACTCTGGTCGTGGTTCACCCCGGGTAACCTGCGCAACGCGTATTCCGCACGCGTGATCGACAACAGAAGGGCGGGTTTCTCGTGCACTGCACGAGGAACCCGCCCTTCTGTGTTCCGCAAGAGCAAGCTGGCTCTAGGAAGTGCCTTCGATCGCCTGGGACTGCCAGCGAGAGGCGGCATCCGGTCGCGTCAGCGCGTCGAGGGCTCGACGCAGCATCGTGCTTGAAGTGTTGACGGTGTACGGAAAATAAACGACCTCAACGCCGACAGCGGCGAACTCCCGCTCCAGGCGGGTGCCTCGGGGGGTACCACGCCAGTCATCACCCTTGAAGAACACATCGAAACGCAGCTGGCGCCAGGTCTCCAGCTTGTCTTCAACGACTTCGGCGACGGCCTCATCGACGAATGAGATGTGCCGCACGATCTCGAGGCGCTCGAACAGCGGAACCACCGGGGTGACCCCCTTGGTCAGCTCAAGCATTTCATCGGACACGACGCCGGCGATCAGATAGTCGCACTGGCTTTTGGCGTGTTTGAGAATATTGAGGTGTCCAACGTGAAAGAGGTCGAACGCACCCGCGGCATAGCCGATGCGCAGGGGGCCTGCCGAATCGGTGCCTGAAGCAGGTGCTAGGGGATGTTCTGCGGCCATAGAGTGCTCAAATTTCTCTCAGACTGCCCCGCGAGCGCGGCAGGATTCGGGTCGAGAAGGTCAAGGGAAGTAATGAGGAATCCTAACGTCTATCCGCCGGCCTGACTAGGGTGCAGCGTGGGGCATTCGTGTTGGGCATTGCCCGACAGTGGAATAACTCTTTTTCGAGGTAGGAAAAAAACGGAAACTGAGTATAATTCCTGAACTGCGGGGGTCGTTCTGAGGCCTCCGACCACGAGAAAATGAGGCTCCTCTATGTTGTGGCGTTTTCGTTCCCCAGCGACAGTCATTGTCGCTTCCGCAGTGCTCGCCGCTGCGATATTCACCGGGGCGGGAGCGGCCCAGGCCGACACGTCACCCCCCAGCGCCTCCACCCCGAAGACCGTCGCAGCGGATGCCCTTCCCACAGCCCAAATCAACGGCGTCGTGTGGTCGCAAGTGATCGTGGGAAACACCGTCTACGTCGGCGGTGAATTTACCAAAGCGCGCCCCGCGGGAGCGTCCGCCGGTACAAGCGAGGTATCCCGATACAACCTCATGGCCTACAACCTGTCGACCGGAGTGATGACATCGTTCAACCCCAGCGTGAACGGTGTTGTTCGAGCGATTACCGCTTCCCCGGACGGATCACGTATCTATGTCGGTGGTGGCTTCAGTACCGTCGGCGGCGTCTCTCGTACCCGGCTCGCTTCATTCAGTACAGCGACCGGGGCGCTTCTGTCCGACTGGAAGCCGACGGCGAACGGCACCGTCCGTGCCCTCGGTACCTTCGGGAGCACGGTGTACGCCGGGGGCAGCTTCACCTCGACCAGCGGCCAAAGCCGCCAGAGGGCTGCATCCTTTGATGGCTCGACCGGGGCCGTGGGCGGCTGGAAAGGAACCATCCCCGATGGCTCGGTCAACGCGTTGACCATCTCACCCAACGGTGACCGGGTCGTCATCGGCGGCTCGTTCACCTCGTATAACGGGGCCACCACTCCCGGCTACGGAATGGCCGCCACGAACTCGAGCACCGGTGCCGGCGTCACCTGGAACATCGGCAAGCTGATCAAGAATGCCGGCCCCAACGGGGCCATCCTCTCGCTCACCTCCGACGCTGACGGCGTCTACGGTACCGGCTACGATTACGGTTCCGGTGCCATGTTCGAGGGTACCTTCCGGGCCAGTTGGAGCAACGGTAATACCGTTTGGATCGAAGACTGCCACGGGGACACCTACTCGGCTGTTCCGGTCGGCGACGTCGTCTACACCACCGCCCACGCGCACTTCTGCGGCAATATCGGCGGACCCCCCGAAACTAACCCGCGCAGCTATCACCGCACCCTGACCTTCACCAAGGCGGCGACCGGCACCATCGCGCGCAACAGCACGGGGGGCAGCTACTTCAACTTCGAAGGACGCCCAGCCCCGACTCTGCTGGCGTTCTTTCCCGACATCAACACCGGCACCTTCACTGGGCAGGGGCAGGGGCCGTGGAACCTCGCGGCCAACTCCCAGTACGTGCTCTACGGTGGCGAGTTCACCATTGTGAACAACAAACGCCAACAGGGACTCGTGCGCTTCGCAGTGTCGTCGATCGCACCGAACAAGGAGGGGCCGAAGGCCACCGGTACGAACTTCCAGCCGACGCTGAGCGTTCCCAGTGCGAGCTCGGTGAAGGTCACCTGGAAATCCAACTACGACCGGGACAACGCACAGCTCACCTATCAGGTGCTTCGAAACGGTGTCGTGGTGCACACGCAAACCGGGCTCTCAGCGGACTGGTTTAGGCCCACCCTCAGCTGGACGGATATCGGGCGATCGGGTGGGACAAGCTATACCTATCAGGTGAGAGCCACCGACCCCTTCGGTAATGCTGTCACCGGATCGTCGGCCAGTATCAAGGCCACCGGTGCGGCGAACAAGACCGCTCCCGACCAGACGATCGCACCGGAGGCGCCGACGGTTGCGCCCGACGCGACCGTGACACCCGGCGTCGCTCCCGTGCCGGACGTCGCTCCCGCGCCCGAGGTCCAGCCGCTCCCCGCCGCGCCGGAGGTGCAGCCGGACCCTGAGGTGAAACCGATTCCGGGCACCAAGCCGCTCCCGGATGACGCACCAGCGCCGATCCCCGAGGTTCCCGCGGCCTAGGTGCTGTGATCGAAATACTCGATCCTGAGGGGCCGCTCGATAGCCGAGTGGTCCCCTCAGGTGCGCTCGGGGCGCCGTCGTGCGCTAGCTGCGCGCCAGGACGCTGGCGATGAGGGCCCGGCGGCGATCGTGGGAGAACAGCGGGTTGACTCGAGCCGGCTGCGGCAGCGCAACCTCTGCCTGCACGGCCGCCGCCAGGCCGACGAGCGCGGATGTAATGTCGCGGTCGGGGGAATCGGTGCGTGGCACCCCGAGGCCACCCACGACCGGGAGGACTTCCCCAGCGCCGCCGTCCGCGAAGCCGACCGAACGCACGCCGACCCGCCACGCTTCGATGGGCACCAACCCGAACGGCTCCGGTGTCGACGGAAAACAGGCAACGGCATCGATCTCCTCGGCGATGGCCGAAACCGAGGCTGCTTCGCCGCGGTATTCGATGCGCGGATCACGATTCACCAGCGCCAGCACTGCCTGCAAGGCATCATCCTGCCCGGGGTAGGGTGCGCCAAAGAGAAGTAGTCGCCACCGGGCGCCGGACAATTCCCGGGATTGAAATGCCCGGGCCACCTCGAGATGCCCCTTGTGTCCATTGACCCGCCCGACAACTGCCACGGTCAGCGGGTCATGTATGGTGCGGGCCGGCACGTTGTCGATGGCGCCGAACACCGGAGCCGTGACCGATATGCGATCCCGGCCGACGCCGTGGTCGTGCAACCAGGCCGCGGTCGCCTCGCTGCAGGCGCACACCGGAAAGCTGCCTGCTGCCAGCAGCGTTCGCACGAGCAGGCCGCCGACTCGACCCAGGAGCAGCTCGTGCACCGAGACGTAGAATCGGCGGCGTCGGAGCCGCAGCACCGGAATATAGGCGCTCAGGGCCAGAGTCCACAGCACGACGACGTCTGCGCGGGCCACGTCGTGGCGGAGGACCAGCGGATGCAGCAAATCAGTCAATTTGCTGCGACGCAGCACCACCAGCGATGGGTCGACGACGACCGACACGGCAGCGCCGAACGGTGCCAGTTCGCTCGCCAACGGACCGGTGTGCGGAACGACGACCAGAACCTCGTGACCGAGGCTCACTAGGCATTCCACCTCCTGGCAGAGCACCTTGGAGGCGCCGTAGGCATCATTGCTGCCGTGCAAAATGGCAATTCTCATGTCTGTCGCCTCGTCGGTCGTATGTTTTGGGGGAAGTCGGTCGGGTACCGGAATTTCACACTGTACAGCGTGAGGGGATGCCCCCGGATGGGGTTCAGGCACCCCCTAGGAATGAGGGTGCACCCCGTGTATTAATGGCTGCACCCTATCTATCGCCACACCATGAACTCAACCCGACCTTGCAACCAGCCGAGCAACCTGGAGTTTCACCATGTCAGTGCACCATCCCGTCGATAACAACGCCGGCCCCACCGCGGGCGGCGAGTCGACCAAACGGCGACGCGTCTGGTGGATCGTCGCATCCGCAGCACTCGCTGTTCTCGTCGTCGTTCTCGTCGTCGCCGGGGTCGCCGCCTCGAACGGAGCAGGCCCAAACCTCGCCGGAGCCAGCCAGAGTCCCGCGTCGACCCCCCGGCCTAAGGCAATGCCGACCGCCACGCCGACCGCGGTGCCGTCACGCGACCCATCATCCACGGCGATTCCAACAGTCGCCCCCGCGCCGACCGAGGCCGCCGCTGCCGAACCCGCTCCGCCCGCCGCGCAGGCACCGGTGCCACTCACCGAATCAGCCGCAGCTGTCCCCGGCGTGGTCTTTAGCGTCGGTGCGCTCTCGGCCGTCGACGGCGTCGCGCGCGGCCCGGGCGAGGTGGGCGGCCCCTCCCTGCGTTTCACGGTGACCGTGCGCAACGACACGCCCGATACGGTGTCTTTAGGCTCAACCGTGGTCAACCTGTTTTTTGGAGCCGAGCAGAGTCCCGCCACCGAACTGACGGCGTCGGGCGGGGCTCCGTTCCCGGAATCGGTCGCTCCGGGGGCAACCCAGCAGGGGACCTTCGTTTTCGCCGTGCCTAGTGACCGGCGCGACCAGGTGAGCATCGCCGTTGACTACTCCGTCGGCGTGCCGATCGTACTGTTCGAGGGTGCCGCCCCGCGCTGATCGGCGTCCATCGGGCCTCACTGGGCGGCCCTGCGGTTGTGCCCCGGATAGGGGGCAGCAATCCATGAAAGATTCTCACTATACTCCGATGAATGCGGTGGCTACCCGACGCCCCTGCACCTTGTCCCGAGTAAGGAATCTTCGTGCGACTTCTCACTGCGTCTCGCCGTCACGTCAACCCGAGCGCTGCTCCCTCCAAAGACGCGAGCCCATCGCGTACGATCGGTTCGCTGCGTGCCGGCTGGCTCAGCCTGCTGACCATCGCGACCGTGCTCGCGGGCGTCTTGACGGCGCCCCTCATGGCGCAGGCCGACACCAGCCCGGTGGATGCTGGCACGCCGCTCACCGTAGCTGCGGACGCCCTGCCCACGACCCAGATCAACGGCGTCGTCTGGTCGCAGGTGATTGTCGGCAACACCGTCTATGCCGGAGGGGAATTCACCAAGGCACGGCCAGCCGGGTCGGCTGCAGGCGTGAACGAAGTCGTACGCAACAACCTGCTCGCCTACAACCTCACGACCGGCGTGCTGGTCGCGAGCTTCAATCCAGACCTCAACGGCGTCGTCCGCACGCTCGCGGCCTCGGCCGACGGCACGCGGCTCTATGCGGGCGGGTTCTTCACGACAGTCGGCGGGGTGGCCCGCTATCGCCTGGCCGCCTTCGACACTGCCAGTGGTGCCCTCGTCTCCAACTGGGCACCGACGGTCAACGCGTCGGTAAAGACACTGGCCACTTTCGGTGACACCGTTTACGTTGGCGGTGTGTTCACCTCAGCGAGTGGGGTAGCGCGCAATCAGACTGCCGCGTTCGCCACCTCCAACGGTGCCATTCGCGCTTGGACCGGTGAGCCGGTCGGCGGGTCGGTCAACACCATGGCGATCTCGCCGGACGGCACCAAGGTGCTCATCGGCGGCTCCTTCACCTCGTACAACAACGCTGACACCCCCGGGTATGGAATGGCCGCGACGGACTCAGTCACCGGTGCTTCCCTGCCGTGGGCCGTGAACGCTCTCATTCGCAACGGTGGCGTCAACGGTGCCATCACCAGCCTGTCCTCCTCGGCCGACGGCGCCTTCGGCACCGGTTACGACTATGGGTCGGGAGCGAACTTCGAGGGCACCTTCCGCGCTAACTGGTCTGACGGAACCCTGGTCTGGATGGAAGACTGCCACGGCGACACCTACTCAGCTGTACCGTTCGGCAATGTCGTCTACACGACCGGGCATACGCACTACTGCGGCAATATGGGTGGGCCGGTCGAAACTACTCCGCGCTCCTACCACCGCACACTCACCTTCTCCATGGCAGCGACCGGCACTCTCACGCCCAATGCCGTCGGCAGCTATGTCAGCTTCACCGGCAAGCCGAGCCCGAGCATCCTGACCTTCTACCCGGAAATCAACTCCGGTACCTTCACCGGCCAGGGCCAGGGGCCGTGGACCATCACCGGCAACGGGCAGTACCTGCTGTATGGCGGCGAATTCACCAACGTCAACAACAAGGGCCAGCAGGGCCTGGTGCGCTTCGCCAGCACGACGATCGCGCCCAACAAGGAAGGCCCGCGCGTGGCCAACGCTGCCTTCGCCGCTGCCTCTTTCGTGCCCACCGTGGACTCCCTCTCGGCCGGCACCGCCCGCATCGGCTGGAAAGCGGCCTTCGACCGCGACAATGAACGGCTCAGCTACGAGGTGCTGCGCGACGGGGTCTCCGTCGGCACGGTGACCGGCCTCTCGACCGACTGGTCTCGGCCGCCCATGGGCTTCACTGACACCGGGCTGACACCCGGCCAGACCTACGCCTACCGCGTGCGCGTGCAGGATTCCTTCGGCAATGTGAAAACCGGCAACCCGACAAGCGTGACCGTCTCCGGATCCGGCGACTACAGCGCCTACGCAACGACAGTGAAGAGCGACTCGCCCAGCTCATACTGGCCGCTCGGCGAACCGAGCGGCACCACCGCCTTTGACTGGGCCGCCGCCTCGAACGAAACCACCGGCACCGGCGTCATCCGGGACGTGGCGGGCGCGCTCGCCGCAGACTCGGACACGGCTTCACGGTTCAGCGGCACCACGGCCGGAACCGCAGCTTCCTCCGCTTTCGAGACGCCCCGCGGTGCCTTCACCGTGGAAGCGTGGGTGAAGACCACGACCAGAAGGGGCGGCAAGATTATCGGGCTCGGTAACGCGGCAACCGGAGCCTCGACCTCCTACGACCGTCAGGTCTACATGGACAACGCCGGACGACTCTGGTTCGGCGTGAAGCCCGGCATACTGCGCACGGTCAACACGACCGCGGCGTACAACGATGGCCAATGGCACCACATCGTCGCCTCGGTCGGCACCGCCGGCATGTCCCTCTACGTCGACGGCGCCCTCGCCGCCCAGCGCACCGATACCACCACGGCCGCCCCCGGCCAGGGTTACTGGCGCATCGGCGGCGACAACCTCAGCGGCTGGACCAGTCGGCCATTCAGCGACTACATTGCCGCCGACATCGACGAGGTGGCCGTCTACAACACGGTGCTCAGCGCCAGCGCCATCGCCCGCCATAACTCGATCGGCCGATTCGGCCCCCCGGCGAACGTGGCACCGACGGCATCCTTCAGCAGCGCGATCACCTATCGCGATCTGAGCGTTGACGCCACCGGATCGATGGACTCCGACGGCACCATCACGAGCTATGCCTGGAACTTCGGCGACGACACCACGGCGACGGGAGCCACCGCAACGCACTCCTACGCGACGGCCGGCAGTTACCCGGTCACCCTCACCGTCACCGACAACTCCGGAGCGAGCACGGTCACATCCCGAACAATTGATGCCACCGACCCACCGGCCAACGTGCCGCCGACCGCAGCGTTCAGCTACCAGGCCACGCCGCTCACTATCGCAACGGATGCCTCCGCCTCTGCCGACAGCGACGGCACCATTACCGGCTACAGCTGGGACTTCGGTGACGGGAGCATCGGCACCGGCGTGACCGCGTCACACAGCTACGCCGTCTCCGGCAGCTACGACGTGACGCTCACCGTGACAGACAACTCCACCGCCACCGCGCAAACGATGCAAACGGTTGTGGTTCCGGCTGTCGATCCGAACACGCCGCTGGCCACCGATGCGTTCTCCCGCACCCTGGCGACCGGCCTGGGCGCCGCCGACACCGGAGGCGCCTGGACCACCACCGGCACGGCATCCAACTACTCGGTCAGTGGTGGCGCCGGCCGCCTGAAAGCCGCCGCCGGAGCCACCGCCAACGCCTATCTTTCCGGCGTGTCCCTGCTCGATACCGACATGCTCGTCACGACGACCCTCCAGCAGGATGCGACCGGTTCCGGTGCGTACACCTCGCTGATCGGCCGCCGGGTCGGTACGGACGACTACCGGGTGCGCATGAAGAACCTGGCGACCGGCGTGGTACAGCTGCAGCTCATGCACGGCGCCACGACCCTGAAGGCCCAGAACGTCGCCGGCCTCACCTACACGACCGGAAACGCGCTCCAGCTGCGCGTTCAGGTCATCGGCTCCGCCCCGACCACGATTCGTGCCAAGGTCTGGGCCCTCGGCACCCCGGAACCGTCGGCGTGGCAGACCACGGTGACGGATTCGACCGCCGCGATGCAGACCCCCGGTGCCGTCGGTCTGGCCTTCTATCTGGGGTCGACGGCCACCGTAACACCCGTAACCGCAACTTTTGACGATCTGTTCGTCACGCGAGCCAATTGATTCTGGCCTCGTGTACGAGCACGGGTCTCGTTTCTCCAGCCGCTGCACCGTTCGCACCACTACAGAGGGGCGTTGGTCATGTCACCTGTCAACCGATTCACGACTGACCCGCGCGTTGTGATTGCGGTGCTGACCTATCGGCGCCCGGCCGACCTCGAGGAGCTCCTGCCGGAGCTCCTCGACCAGGCGGGCATGGTGCTCGCGCCCGTGGAGATCATCGTCATCGACAACGATCCCGACGCCGGAGCTCGCACCCTGGTGACCGATACCAGCTGGCTGGAGGTGGGGGAGCCGGCGACCCGACCGACACCCATCCGCTACGTCCACGAGCCCACCCCCGGAATCGCCTCGGCGCGCAACCGGGCACTTCAGGAAGGCCAAGGGGCTGACCTGCTCATCTTCATCGACGACGACGAACGACCCAGCAGCCACTGGCTCGTTCAACTGCTCGATACCTATTCAACCTATCGGCCGGCAGCCGTGGTCGGCCCGGTGCTCTCGCAGTACGACATCGAACCCGACCAGTGGATTCGCGCCGGTGGCTTCTTCGAACGCCGTCGGTTCGCTACCGGCACTCCGGTGTCGCTCGCTGCCACGAACAATCTGCTGCTGGACCTGGCCCAGGTACGCCGGCTCGAGCTCAGCTTTGATGAACGGTTCGGGCTGTCCGGCGGGTCGGACTCGCTGTTCACGCGGCAGCTGCACCAGCGTGGTGGGCAGATGATCTGGTGCGATGAGGCGATCGTCATCGATATCGTTCCGGCGGACCGCCTCACTCGAGAATGGGTGCTGCAACGGGCCTTTCGCATGGGCAATACCTGGAGCCGGATCAACCTCGACGACACCGAAAACGGCAAACGGGTG
The DNA here is from genome assembly GCF_004403505.1 of Cryobacterium sp. TMT1-2-2. Taxonomy (NCBI): domain Bacteria; kingdom Bacillati; phylum Actinomycetota; class Actinomycetes; order Micrococcales; family Microbacteriaceae; genus Cryobacterium; species Cryobacterium sp. TMT1-2-2. The sequence continues at coordinate 37,418 of NZ_SOGS01000012.1, forward strand.
CTGGTACGCATGACCCTGCAGGCGCGCGGCGCCGCTCGGGTCTGCGGCGGGATCGTGCGGTACCTTGCCGGCTCGTTGGTCGGACAGGTGCCGCTGCGCGCCCGCGGCCTGCGCACCGCGGCCCGCGGCGCCGGAATGCTGGCTGGCTCGGTGGGGTCGGTGTACCACGAGTACAAGCGTGGCTAGCCGCCGAATTTCGACCGAGCGGGTCAGGCTGTACCGCACCCTGCGCAGCGCTCACCTGGAACGAGCACACGAGCTGCCGCCGGCCACGATTCTGTTTCGCTTTAAGAGGTATGACTTTCACGAGGAACTTGCTCAGGGCCTCGTGATTGTGCAGGCCCACCCGCTGCGCGCCGCGTGGTTGCTTGGCCGTTCCCCGGTCATGACGCTCGAAATTGGCGAACCGCTCATGCTCTCGAGCGTGTGGGCCAGTACGTTCGCGATCTGTGCCCTCCGACTGCGTGCACTTCTCGGCGGCGGACGGGCAAGCATCGTGTGTTACGCCCTGGAAAACGCCGACCCGTTCGACCGAAAGCTGGGCGCCCGTGCTCGGCTGCGCCGCGGCCTGAACGGTGTCGCAGCCCGCTTCGTCTGGGGTCAGACCGATCGAATCGTCTTCGGAACGGATGCTGCCCGCGTCACCTACCGCACGGCCCTGCCCGAACCCGCCCGTGATGCGGTCTCCGCCGTGATTCCGGCGTTGCCGGCCGCCTGCACCTGCCCGGGTGACCCCGAGGCGAACCGGGTGGTTTTTCTGGGGGCGTTCGTTCAACGCAAAGGGTTACCCAGCCTTCTCGCGGCTTGGCCGCTGGTCACCGCGCAGGTTCCAGAGGCCCGTCTCACCCTCATCGGCAAGGGGACGCTGGAAAACGAGGCGCGGCAGGCCGTGGCCAGCGACCCAACGATCGAACTGGTCATCGACCCGCCGCGCAGCGAGATCCACCGGCAATTGCGTCGCGCCGGCGTGCTGGCCCTGCCCAGCCAACCGACCGCAACCTGGCGCGAGCAGGTCGGTCTGCCGATCGTCGAGGGACTCGCGCACGGCTGCAGCATCGTAACCACGACCGAAACCGGGCTCGCGTCCTGGCTCGAGGAGCACGGCCACGACGTGATCGCGCCGGGCTGCACCCCGCAGCAGTTGGCGGATGCCGTGCTCCACACCCTGCAGACACCCAACCCCTCGGTCGTCGACCTGCCGGTCATCGACGGCCGGCTCGCTGCCGATGCCTGGCTGTTTGCCGGTGCCTGAGTGCGGGCTGTTGGGGTCCTGATCGCAGATTATCTGCGGGGTCAGCGCGTTCGTTGAGCCTGAACGGCCCGCTCATAGGCTGTGACGTGGTCGGCGGCCCCGACGTTCCATCGGCGGTGAGCGAGATTGGGGGTGGGCGTGTCGCGCGGTCGTCGGGCACGCGCGAGTGCGTCGGCCAAAGCCTGGGCGCACAGTGGGCCATTGTAGGTGAGTACCCATTCAGCGCCGACCTCCTCGGCCAGCGCCGCCGTCACCGCATTTTCCGGCACCAACACCGGCCGGTTGAGCGAGAGTGCCAGCAACGCGGCACCGGAATTATGCATCTCGGCGTACGGCAGAACGACCAGTTCGGCGGCACCGATGGCGTCGGCCAGCTCGGCATCGCTCGCGTGACGAAGCACGAACTCGATACGCGGGTCGCCGGCCGCCCCGAGCCGCAGCCGCTGGGCCAGCTCGCTGGATTGCGGAGCACCCACGATACGCAGCGTTGGCTGGGGATCGAGTCCGGAGCCCAGCTGGCGGAAGGAATCGACCAGGGCGTCTACACCCTTATACGGGCGAAGGAGCCCGAAGTAGAGCATCCGGCCAGGCACTGTCGCTCCCGACGGCTGGTCGAAATACCAGTCCCGGTAATCGCCGTGCGGGATGGTCTGTTCGAGCGCGCCAGCGGGTACCGGTGTGAACGGGTTGAGCCGAATCCACAGCGTGGTGCGCTGGTCGAACCGCTCGAGCAAGCGTTGGTCGTGCCGAGGGGAGAGCTCATGGCTGCGCACGTTGTGCAGCGTGCGCACCACCGCGGTGCGACGCAGCCGCAGCCGCGCCAGGAACAGGCGGAACAGCATCCGTCTGGCCAGCGCGCGGCCCGGCGTGCGCCCCTGCAGGAGAATCTCCGGCCAGTGCACGTGGAAAACGTCGTACCGACTCGTGAGTGCGCGGCGCCAGGTGAAGCCGAGCACGTCCACGTTGGGGCTGAGCGACCGGCTCAATTGCAGCAGGTAGGGATTCGTCGTGGCGCGACCCTCCGGAAACGACTGGAGGACCCGCACTACGACGACCGCGTCGATTCTGACGTTCGGGAACTGCGGCGGCCCGTCTCGTCAAACGTGGTGCGCGGTGCCCGGGTGGCGGTGACCCGGTTGGTCGTTCCGGGCGTCAGCGACGCGGAACCTGTTACCGGAGCGAGCGGTCCGTAATACACCTCAGCGCGACGCTCGCGTACCTGGTTGAGCACGATGCCGAGGATGCGGGCGTTGACCGCTTCGAGCGACTCCAGCGTGGTGGCCAGCTGTTGGCGGGTGGTCGACTTGTAGCGAGCGACGACGATGGCACCGTCGGTGAGGTGGGCCAGGCCCAGTGCGTCGGTGGCGGGCAGCAGCGGCGGGGAATCGACGACGATGAAGTCGTAGTCGAGCAGCAGGCGTTGCATCAGGGTTTTCATTGCTGCCGACCCGAGGAGCTGGCCGGGGTTGGGCGGCACGGCACCGGAGGGCAGCACGTCGATGCCGTCCGACCAACGCACGATGGCGTCGTCGGGGCCGACATCACCCAGCAGAACGGTCGTCAGTCCTACATCGCCTTCGAGGTCGCACAGCTCGGCGATCGACGGGCGCCGCAGATCGGCGTCGATCAGCAGCACCCGTGACGACCGCTCCGCCATAGCCAGGGCCAGGTTGATCGCGGTCGTGGATTTACCATCGCGCGTCACCGCCGACGTCACCACGGCGCTGCGCGGAGGGCTGTCCACGTCGATGAATTCCAGGTTAGCCCGCACTCGGCGGTATGCCTCAGCCAGGGCGCTGTGCGGCATCACCCGCATGACCAAACCGGCCGGATCGGTGCGCTTCTTGCGACCGACCTTTCCAAGCAGGGGGTCGGAGGACACCCGATCGAGGTCTTTCTCCGTGCTGACCCTGGTGTCGAATACCTCACGGGCCAAGGCGTAGAGCACTCCGAGAACGAGGCCGAGTAGCAGTCCGGTGATGATGATCAGTTGGGTGTTCGGGGCAAAGGGGCTGCCCGGTAGCTGAGCAGGCGAAACCGTCTTGACCGTGATCGATGGCAGGTTGTCCGGCCCTTTCGGTGCCAGATTCTGCACCGTGGTGGCGAGGGAATCGGAGACGGCATCGGCGAGGTCCACGGCCTGGGTGGCAGACCGGCTGGTCACGGTGATGTTGATGAACACCGTGTTGAGGGGAGTCACCGCGGTAACGCGCGAAGCCAGTGCCTGAGTGGAGATATTCAAGCCGAGCTTGCTGATCACCGGCCCCAGAACGGTTGGTGTCGTGGCGAGTTGCGCGTAGGACTGCACGAGGTTTTGCGTGAAGGTTGACGACTGCAACAGCTCGCTGGTGGTCGCACCCCGATCGCTCGTGACAAAGACGCTGTTGGTGGCCTGGTACTGCGTGGGCAGGGTCGTTGCGTAGCCCCACGCCACGGCGCCGCCGAGAAGGCCCACGATAACGATGAGCAGCCACCGTCTCGTGATGGTCCTCAGATAGTCGATTGGTTCCACAGCATTCTCCGTCCGGTTGCGCCCACACTACAATCAAGCTGATCAAAACTCACCTCTGAATGCGGGAGGGAGCATCCCCAGAAGGGGGCACACGGCAGAGCTGGCGCCTGAGGGCAGCGGATGCCTGACTACGGTCGCGCGACGTCCACTCGACCCAGCGCTGTCATGTCGCGAAACCATTTACCCAGCGCCAGTGCGAGATACAGCGCGTTGGCGACAAAGAGAAGGGTATACAAGCCGAAAAAGGCCAACGGAGCGCCCAGCAGCACGAAGGAGAGGCAAAGCACACCGTAGTCGGTGGGAAGACCAAGAAGCGACCGCACCACGGTGCGGGGGGCAGTGGAGAGGGCGGCCGTTGGCGCGTGCTTGGCTTTGAGCAGATCGTTCAGGATCATGGCGAAGAACGACACGGCGGCCACGACCGCAAACCCGATCGGCACGAGCAGCGAGATCGAGCTCGAAAGAGGAAAGTGCGTGAACATCGTGATGAGCACCGCGAGGTGCAGCGTTGAGATCTTGATGGAGTCAACGACGTGGTCGAGCCATTCGCCCGAGGGGGAGCCCCCACCGCGCAGACGCGCGACCTGGCCGTCGGCCGAGTCGAAGGCGTACCCGATGGCCAGCAACAGCCACACGACGAGTCCAAGCCACCAGCTGGGCCCACCGATCGCGAGCAGCCCGATCGCGCAGAACGTGAAGCCGGCACTGATCGCCGTGACGTTGTTCGGAGTCAGGCCTAAGCGAAACGCGCTCGCCGCGAGGTAGCGACCAACCCGGCGGTTGACATAGACGGAGTAGGGCGGGGCACCGCGGGCCGCCGTCTTCTGGGCGGATGACAAACGGCGCACGGTGTCAAAGTACGTTTCCGTCGAGGCAGTGGCGTGGGCCGAGGAACTGGTCATAAGGGGATCCCCCTGGACGGTGCGGTTGACGGTTGGCGGTTCATGCTGTCGGGAAGGTTCCACGTTGAGACTCCAGCCCGGCCGCTGCTCTGGCGATGGGTGCTGTAGCCGACGGCCACCCGCCGAGCGAGTCTTTCGTAGCTGGCCGTGACGCTGTCCCAGTTGTACAACTGCTCGGCCCGCTGTTGCAGCGCCGCCGCGACCGCGGCGACCTGCTCGGGGTTCAGTTCGGAATCTTCGATCAGGCCGCTGAGAGAATCGGCCCGCGAGAAGTAGGCGCCATCGCTGCCGAGGACCTCACGATTGAACACGACGTCCCACGCGATGACCTTGGTTCCGGCACCCATCGCCCGCAGCAGCGACGGGTTCGTGCCGCCCACCGAGTGACCGTGCACGTAGGTGGCGGCGTGCGTATAGAGCTGGTCCAGCTGATTCTGGTCCCACACACTGCCCAGCATGCGAATGCGGGAATCGGATGCGGCCAAGTCACTGATGCGGTTGGTGTGGCCGACCGCGTAGGGCGCGGAGCCAACGACAACCAGCGGGAGGCGCGCGTCGCTCGCGCGATAGCCCTCGACGATGATGTCGACGTGGTTTTCCGGTTCAAACCGGGCGACGACGAGGTGGTAGCCGCCGGGGCGGAGTCCGAGTTCGGCGAGCCGATCGGTCGGGGTGTCGTGCAGAATTCGGGTGCCGTAGGAGATCAGTTCGGTCGAGATGGAAAACTCGTCCCGGTAGTAGTCGACGATTCCCTGCGCGTCGGCGATGAGGGCATCCGCTTCGCGCACCGAGACTTCCTCGGCCCAGCGGTAGTAGCGGCGACCGGCGCCGCCCCATTTGTCGCGCTTCCATTCGAGTCCGTCGACGTGCACGACGCTCGGGATGCCGCGCAGGCGCAGCAGCGGAACGAACGGAGCGTTGGCGGCATTGAACACGAACGCGACATCGGCCGGACGGTGCAGGGTCGCGTGCAGAACCGACAACCCGGTGTGGCTCAGGGTCTCGAGAATCTTGTGGCGCAGCGCCGGCAGCTCGACCAGTTTCATGCCGAGGTACTCTTTCGGCACCGGCTGGGTCGTGCGGCGACAATAGACGGTCACGTCGTGGCCGCGGTCAACGAGTCGCCGACCAATCTCCTCGACGGCCGTTTCAAAACCGCCGTAGGCTGCGGGAACGCCGCGGGTACCGATCATTGCGATGCTCAGACGCCGGTGGCTGGTGGGCGCAGTGTGTTCGATGCCCGCGGTCATGTCAATATGCCCCTACTGGTTGAATGACGGTCTTAACGGTGCGCCAAATGATCATCAGGTCGCCGGCCAGGGACCAGTTCTCGACGTAGTACAGGTCGAGTCGGACGCTGTCTTCCCAGCTGAGATTGGACCGCCCGTTGACCTGCCACATGCCGGTCAGGCCGGGCTTGATGTACAGGCGGCGGTGCACGTGGGTTTCGTAGACCTGAACTTCTTCAGGCAGCGGCGGGCGTGGCCCGACCAAGCTCATCTCGCCGACGAAGATATTCCACAGCTGAGGCAGCTCATCGAGCGAGTACTTGCGCAGCACGCGGCCGATCTTGGTGATCCGAGGGTCATTGCGAATCTTGAACAGCACCCCGGATGCCTCGTTCTGGTCGAGCAGGCCAGCCAGGTCGTCCTCAGCGGTCTGCACCATCGAGCGGAATTTGATCATGCGGAAGGTCTGTCCGTTGCGGCCGCACCGTTCCTGCCGAAAGAGGACCGGGCCCGGGCTGTCGAGTTTGATGAGTACGGCGATCACGGCGAGCACGGGAAGCAAGAACACGATCGCGGCAGCCGTCGTTACGATGTCCAGAGTGCGCTTGAGGGCATGGCGGCCCCCCTCGAACCGGGGTATTTCGACATGGATCAGCGGGAGGCCGTCGACCGGACGAAAGTGGATGCGGGGACCAGCGACATCCGTCAGTCGGCTCGACAGAACAAGCTCCGCGGAGGTGCCCTCGAGGTCCCAACCCAGGTTGCGAATGTAGGAACTGCCGCCGCTGGGCTGCCCAGCAACGATGACCGTGTCGACGCCCATGGCAGCGGCCGCCGCGGCGACGTGCTCGAAATCGGACACGATCGGCACTATGCGTTCGCCGGCCGAGATCTCGTCGCCAATGCCGTCTTCCAGAGCTGCGCCGACGATGTAGTACGCGGCTCCGGACTTGGTGTCGATCTGGCTGACCACGTATTCCACGTCGTCGCGATTGCCGACGACGATCACGCGGGAGAGGTAGTGGCCGAACCTGCGCTGGTGCAGCAGCCACTTGCGCCACAGCCACCGTTCGAGAACGAGCGCAACAATTCCGATAGGAAGCGCCAGCACGAAATAGAGCCGGGCGATATCGATGTGAACGATCAGAAAAACGATGGCCAGCATGCCGAAGGTCACGGCGCTGGCGTTGATGACCTGTTTGTACTCGCTCGCTCCAACACCCACGACCCGGGAGTCCCTGGTATGGAAGAGCTCGAGGGTCGTGAGCCAGGTCGCCACGATGAGCAGCGACACGAGCCAGTAGTTGGCGCTGAACGATCCAGGAACGGCCGGAATGCCGTCCACGCCGAACCGAAAGACCAGTGCGCTACCGACCGCGAGAATAATGACTACAACATCGGTCAGTCGCAGCTTGGTGCGGTACCGCCGAGCCCAAATCAGCCCTGACGAGGGGGTGTCCACCGCGATGTCGGCCGGTGCGGACGCTGTCTGGTCAACGAGTCGAAGTTTGGCGGTACGCCGAAGGGGCAGGGATTGCGGGAAAGAGGCGGGCGAATCTGATTCACTCATGCGTCATCCCCCTGCGATCTAACGTGGAAGTGGTGCCGGGTGTCGTCGTTGTGGTGCGAGGGCGCGTGTCGCGGGTTCTGGGGGTGGTTTGGCGGGGTGGAATAAATGTCACGTTTTCATTCCCTGCAGTCGGGTTTACAGGAACAGGTGGTCATAGTGACAAGGCGGCGATGCTGGCACTTGTCGTTCGATGGGGCGCGGCGGATGAAGATGATTCTTTCTCAGCAACTTACTGGCAGAGACTACCCCGTTTCAAGTCGGCGGCGCTGTAACCTTAATGGGGGTCAAAATGCCCTGTATGGGGGGACCTATTGGGGCGTGTTCACCCTGAGAGCGGCCGACGCCCCTGTCAGGCCCGGAATTGCGGGTAGAAATCAGGCAGGCACTGCCAGGGGGCAAACCGGCTCGAGCGGATTAAATGCCCGATGGTGAGGGTCCTAGGCTGGTATTTCGCACCGATTGCCGGGAAGAGTTCACATGACCGTAAGAAAACCGAAATTTGACGTTATTGACGGGCATAACGACCTCGCCTGGGCATGCCGCGAGCATAGAGACTATTCCGTTGCCGGGCTGGACTCCGAGCAGGATTCTGCCCGCAATCATTTGCAAACGGATGTCCCCAAATTACGGCGCGGAGGTGTGCAGGGGCAGTTCTGGTCGGTGTGGGTGCACACCGACCTTGAGGGCACCGATTCGGTGCAGGCGACGCTGGAGCAGATCGACTTTATTCACCGCCTGATTGCCGCCTACCCCGACGATTTCGAGCGGGCCGTCACCGCCGACGACGTTGAGCGAGCACGGCACGGCGGAAAAATTGCATCGCTCCTCGGGGTTGAGGGCGGCAACCAGATGAACAACTCTCTCGCGGTACTGCGCGAGTACGCCCGGTTGGGTGTGCGTTATATGACGCTCACCTGGAACTCGTCAACGGAGTGGGCCGACGCGGCTGCCGGCGAGGTGACCCACGACGGCATCAACGAGCGTGGCCGGATCGTCATCGCCGAGATGAACCGCATCGGAATGATGGTCGACCTGTCCCATGTTTCGGCTGCCACCATGCAGGACGCCCTCGATGCCTCAACGCTCCCCGTTCTCTTCAGCCACTCTTCGTGCTATGCCCTGAACCCGCACCCTCGCAACGTGCCCGATGCGATTCTCAGTCAGCTCGCCGCCAACGGCGGCGTTCAGATGATCACCTTCGTGCCGGCCTTCATCTCGGCCGACTATCGACGCTGGGAAGACAACGGTTCGGTGGCGGAGAAGCCGCAGATCACCGTGGCGCACGTTGCTGACCATGTGGAGCACGCCCGAAGCGTGGCCGGAGTCGATCACATCGGTCTCGGTGGCGACTTCGACGGCTGCCCGGACATGCCAGTCGGGCTCGCCACCGTGGCGGACTACCCCAACCTGTTCACCGAGCTCGAGCGGCGCGGCTGGACCGACGCCGAACTCGCCAAGCTCGGCTCCGAGAACGTGCTGCGCGTGCTGCGCGCAAACGATGCGGCCTACCGGGCATTCGTGGCCTAGCCGCCGTAGCCGCGGCTGCGCGGTGCAATGCTGCAACAGCTGTCGCTTATTGCTTGCGCTGCTGGCCGGCCACTCGCGCGAGCAGAAAGCGACAGCCTGCGCAGCAGACGGGCGCGCGAAACGGATGCCGCGGCATCCGTTTCGAGGCGGGACGCGGTTCTGCACATCGTTTGCCCAGTGGTTGTGCCTAAGGTCGAAGCAGGTTGCGATGCGCGGCCCCGGACGACGGATCAGTACCCGGCATAAGACAAGACTGGCCGAGGAGTATTAGTCATGTCGTGGATTCTGCTTATTGTGTCCGGAGTTCTGGAAGCGGTCTGGGCGACGGCGCTTGGTAAATCCGAGGGGTTCACGAAGTTGTGGCCGACCGTCATCTTCGGCGGGGCACTCGCGCTCAGCATGACCGGCCTGGCCTGGGCGATGCGGGAGATTCCGATCGGAACGGCTTATGCCGTCTGGGTCGGCATCGGAGCGGCACTCACGGTCACCTGGGCGATGGTCACGGGGGATGCGAGCGTGTCCTGGCTGAAGATCGCCCTGCTGCTCGGCCTGATCGGCTGCATCGTCGGGCTCAAGCTCGTCGACGGCGCGCACTGAACACTCAGGACGAAGCGAGGCCCTCGATGAAGTGCCGCACATCGTCGACGTGCGCGGCCGTGAGCCCGATGTCCATCTCGGGCTGCACCAGGAGTGTGGGCCGCGCCTGCGCGTCGGCCCAGCCGACGGCATCCTGGCGCAGGATATCGTCGATCCAGATCACCGCGTCGGGCTGCGGATCCTGCCTGGCCAGCCAGCGGGCGACCCAGTGCAGCTTCGCGGTGGGTGCGGGCGCTGACGGGTCGAAGTGCAGATTGCGCGGAAAAGCGATGCCCTCGGTGTCCGACGATAAGCCAAGATCCCGGGTCAGGTGAAACGTGTGTGTCGGCGACCAGGTGGTAGCCCACACGATGGATCCGAGTTTGGCCAGCCGCCACACCAGTTCTGCGCGGGGTGGATCGAGCACAAGCCTCTGGTTGACGACCCGCGGGTTGAGCACCCCGTCGACGTCGAGCAGGATCACAACGGTGCGCGTGGTCATCATTCGAGCCTAGCTGGCCGCTCACTGGACAACTTTGACCGGTTGCGACCCCGCCACACCCCCCGAAGTTGTCGAGTGAGAGTGGCGAGCATAAAAAAAGGCCACTCCCGAGTTACTCACAAGTGAGTTTCCTAGGGAGTGGCGGTGGTGGCCCCGACCGGCGTCGATCCGGTGACCTTTCGATTTTCAGTCAAATCAGATCGCTACAGCCTGCTGCCCAACTCGTAGAATTCCCTATAATTTCGGCTCTCCTGACGTAGCCGTGGGTCCGTTGGGAGCGCCTTAACAGCCGCACGCCGCTCTCCGCCTAGGTTTCTAACTGTCAAAGGTAAGAAACTCGGGAACGGAAAAAGCGGCGTGCGA
>NZ_SOGS01000005.1:0-57003 GCF_004403505.1 Cryobacterium sp. TMT1-2-2
CGCCGGCACTCCTCGATCGGAGATGTCAGCCCCGTCGCCTTCGAACTGCAATACTCATCACAGACCGCGGAAGTTCAACTCGCCGCTTAACCCGTGTCCACTAACCGGGGGCAAGGCCATTCTGAGGGACCAGAATCCCGTATGACCCGCCTGAGAAAATGCCCGGTCAAGGGGCGACAAACGGAACATCAAAATCAAGCGTCGGCCATACTCAACCAGACTGGACATTGAGCAATTCGTCTCCGACCGGTGATCGGCGGGCGACCAGCGCGGTGGATCAATCGCCGCGTCTCAGCGAGGTAAGCCCGCGTCCGGGCTCTCGTGCAACCTCGTCAGACACGCCGAGCGTGTAACAGTCTGGTGCCCGCCGGACATTATTAGGTATGACCGCCTTTGACGCACACGACAGTGACGCAGACCTCTGGTCGCAGGTGCGTTCGGGCAACGGTCAATCATTCGGGGCGCTCTTCGACAGGCACCGCGACCGCGTCTTCCGCTACAGCCTCAGACTGGTCCGGTCCCACGCCGAAGCCGAAGACGTCACCGCGATGGTCTTCCTCGAAGCCTGGCGACGACAGGCACGTGTTCGTCTCGTCAACGGCTCCATCATCGCCTGGCTGCTGGCCACAGCTACCAACGTCGCTCGGAACCGACTTCGCTCCGCCATGCGCTACCAGCGGACGCTCAACAAGATTCCCCGACCGGACCCAACCCCCGACCACAGCACCCACGTTCTTGACGAACTCGCCGCGGCTCCCGTTCGCCGCACCGTCCAGGATGCCTTCCACGGATTAAATCACCGCGATCAAGAGATCCTCTCGCTCTGTGTGCTCGAAGAGCTCTCAGCGCCAGACGTCGACGAGATTCTCGGCATCGCACCCGGCGCCGTCCGGGCACGTCTGATGCGCGCCAAACAGCGCCTCAGCCACACCCTCGCAATCGATTCCTTGACCGTGCCCTCAGGAGAGACGCAATGAATATGAACGATGAAAACCTCCCTGTTTTCGATGAAGCACGCAGCGCCTCCCTGCGCGCGATGCTCGTCGACGTCGCAGAGATCGGCACCACTCAGAATCGTCGATTCCGTGCGGCTCAACGCGCCTGGACCATCGTCCCGGCCGCCCTCCTCGTGGTCGGCCTCTCAGCAGGCACGTTTTTCGCCACTCAATCAGTGACCGATGATTACTCAGTCGCCTGCTTTGCCCGGGCTGAGTTGGACTGGCGCGGAGCCTTCCCCGGCACGACCGGCGCGTCCTTGATCGGCACAACCGATGGCAGAGATGGAGGATCGGCTCCCATCACGGACGCCGTCGCGTTCTGTTCCGACCTGTGGGCCCAGCACGCACTCGATGCCAGTTCCCCTAACGGAACACCCCCCGGCCCCGGATACGAAGATCGCACCTTCTCCCACCCCGTCCCCAGCCCTTTAACCGAGTGCGTCATGAAAAACGGCGCAGCGGCCGTCATCCCCGGCGGCCCCGACGTGTGCAGCCGACTAGGCCTCGCCTCAAAATCCGAATAAATCGCACCATCGGCACTAGGCACGAAACGCGGCCGGCCTACTCAATTACCGAGCCCGGAGCTCCTCCGATACAGAGTGGCGCGACATGCTCAGATCTGGCGCGACCTGGGTTGCGGATTCGCCGGCTTTGACCAAGCGCCGTGCATTCAGGACTTGGCTTTTGGTGAGACGTCGGCGTCGCCCACCGCAATCCATCCCGGCAGCGCGGCGCTTACCCACACTTTCCACGATGCGTTCGCGTTTAGTGGCCAATTCCATCTCGGCCAACGCGGCCATCATCGTAAAGCCCAGGCTTCTCGCCCCAGGTTCAACACGCGAAGGTCTGCCCCGCGCGTGGGTAGCGATCCAGCGAGACCGAGCAGGATGGCCGTCGATCTTCCTAAACCATGAATTCTTTGCTGCCGACAGGTTGATTCCGCGGGGTTTATGCGGGGTCGTCGAATGAACATCGACCACCGTGTCGAGAGCGAATTTTCCCTCTAAAACGGAGGTCTGGCGGGTAGACAAATAAGCCGGAATTGGGTCGTTGAAACGATCAAATCGAATGTACCCGCTAATTCAATGTGCGGGGTTGATGGTGGCAAAACCGCAATTCAGCGAAAAAATACCCCGGACTTCCGCAGAAGTCCGGGGCGAATTTAGTGAATACCGTGTAGCGGGAGCGGGAATTGAACCCGCGACACCACGATTATGAGCCGTGTGCTCTAACCAACTGAGCTACCCCGCCGCGACTTGTCGGCTGTTCGCTTCCAAGCCTGAGCCCCCTGTGGGAATCGGACCCACTACCTCTTCCTTACCAAGGAAGTGCTCTACCAATGAGCTAAGGGGGCAGAGCAACCAAAAGACAGTAGCACTGCCGCGTTTTTGGCAACCTAGAAACTTTATCACCCCGACGGCGAGGTCCAGACCACTTCCACCACGCTACAGGCATCCAGCAGCGATGCCGTAGCATTTTAGGATGACTGGCACCGAACTGACCCATGGCACCGAATGGTGGCGCACAGCCGTTATCTATCAGATCTACCCGCGATCGTTCGCCGACGCGAACGGTGACGGAATGGGTGACCTCGCCGGCATTAGCGCACGACTGCCGCAACTGAAAGACCTCGGCATTGATGCCATCTGGCTTTCTCCTTTCTATACCTCTCCGCAACGCGACGCCGGCTACGACGTCTCTGACTATTGCGACGTCGACCCTCTGTTCGGCACCCTCGACGACTTCGAGGTATTGCAACGCACCGCGCACGATCTCGGCATCCGCGTCATCGTCGACATCGTGCCCAACCACTCATCCAGCGCTCACGGTTGGTTCCAGGCCGCCCTCGCCGCTGGCCCCGGCAGCGACGAACGCGCCCGCTACACCTTCCGTGACGGAAAGGGCCAGAACGGGGAGCTACCCCCGAACAACTGGGAGTCCGTCTTCGGCGGCCTGGCCTGGACCCGAACGACCGATTCAGATGGCACCCCCGGCCAGTGGTACCTGCACCTGTTCGACAGCAGCCAGCCCGACTTCGACTGGGACAGCGAGTGGGTGCGCGAACAGTTCCGCGCCGTGCTGCGCTTCTGGCTCGACCGCGGCGTCGACGGCTTTCGAGTGGATGTTGCGCACGGCATGATCAAGGCTCCCGGCCTCCCCGATTACACGCCTCCCGCCGAGGGCGGCAGCATGGGCGGAGCGCCGGCATCCGCTCTTGAGCCGGGCATCACCGCCGAGACGCCGCTGACCGCACCGTACTGGGCGCAGGATGGCGTGCATGAGATCTATCGCGACTGGCACAAAGTGCTCGCTGCCTACCCGGGCGACCGGGTTCTCGCTGCCGAAGCCTGGGTCGACCCGCTCAGCCAGATGGCTAAATGGGTGCGCCCGGACGAGATGCACCAGGCCTTCAACTTTGCCTATCTTGAAACGCCGTGGAACGCCGCGCGTCTCAAGGCCGTCATCGACGAGTCCCTCGAAGCCTTCGGCAATGTGGGAGCGCCGAGCACCTGGGTGCTTTCCAACCACGACGTCGTGCGCCACGCCTCCCGGCTCGCCCTCACCGGCGAAAACCTGCAGGGACACGGCATCGGCCCGAAAACGGTGGGCCTGCCCGACACGGCGCTGGGCCTCCGACGCGCTAAGGCGGCATCCGCTTTAATGTTGTCGCTGCCGGGCTCGAGCTACCTGTATCAGGGCGAGGAACTCGGCCTGCCTGAGGCCGTCGACCTGCCCGACCACGCCCGCGAAGACCCCACCTGGTTTCGCACCAACGGCGAGCGTTACGGACGAGACGGATGCCGCGTGCCTATTCCGTGGGAAGCCGCCAGCGAATCGTTCGGCTTCAGCACCGGCGCGAAGAGCTGGCTGCCGCAGCCAGCCGAGTGGGCTGGCCTGGCTCGCGACCAGCAAGACGGCGTCGCCGGATCCACCCTCGAGCTGTACAAGCACGCGCTGACCCTGCGCCGGGAGCACTCCCTCGCCTCCGGAACCGTGGAGTGGATCGACGGCTTCGGGCCGGAGGTCGCGGCGTACCGCAACGGCGACGTGACGGTCGTAGCCAACACCGGCGCGGCATCCGTTCAGCTTCCCGCCGGTGACGTGCTGCTTTCGAGTGAAGAGCTGGTCGGCCGAACCCTGCCGGGCGATGCGACGGCCTGGTTGCGCTCAGTAGAGGCATGACCGACGCCGTTGACCGTTCGAGCGATGCCGGCAGCAACGCGCTGGCGTCGATCGCGGCCATGCAGGAGCTGAAGCTCGAGCTGACCCGGTTCATGATGTCGTATAAGTTCGCGAGCGACGAGATGCTTACGAAGATCAACATTCTGAAGGAGGAGTTCAGCTCGATCCACGACTACAGTCCGATCGAGCATGTCAGTTCAAGGCTGAAGTCGCCGGAGGGCATTCTCAAGAAGGCGATCCGCAAGGGGTACCCGCTCGAGCTCGACGGTATTCGCGACAACATTCAGGACATCGCGGGCATTCGCATCACCTGCAGCTTCATCTCTGACACCTATCGCATCCGCGACCTTCTGGCCGGGCAGCGGGACGTGACTGTGCTGCTGGAAAAGGACTACATTCAGGAGCCGAAGGCCAACGGCTACCAGAGCCTGCACCTCATCGTGGCGATTCCGGTGTTCATGTCAGATCGCGTGCAGCCGGTCACCGTGGAGATTCAGATTCGCACGATTGCCATGGACTTTTGGGCGAGCCTCGAGCACAAGATCTTCTACAAGTACAACGGTACCGTGCCCGATACCCTCGTCGAAGATCTCCGGCAGGCAGCGGATGCAGCCAATCGCCTCGATGTGAAGATGGAGCTGCTGCACGACCAGGTTGTGGCGCTCGAGTCCGTCGATGCCGGCGACGCAGACCTGTTCAGCTTCGACGGCCTGCCGCCGTTTCCGCTGCCGAAGGGCCTGCTCGACTCATTCATGCGCGGCCGCACGCAGCCCGAATAGTCCCTCTACGCCACGGTTCGGCCGGGTGCGGCCTGCCGTGTGGGCATGACTCCTGCAATTCGCGGGCGAACAGAGAAACTCCCGCGTCTTTTCGGGCCTTCAGCTCTCGGGCACAACAAATTGCAGGAGTTATGCTGGCCCGGAGTTCGGAACCGCGGGGCGGAGCTGCCGCGGTTGGGCTAGTTCGTGTTGGCGTAGAGCCAGGCGAGGGGGTCGACCTTGGTGCCGGTGATTCCGCCCTGGCGAATCTCGAAGTGCAGGTGCGGGCCGGTCGACATTCCGGTGCTGCCGGTCTTGCCGATGACCTGGCCGACCTTGACCACATCGCCCTCCTTGAAGAGCATCGAGCCGTGAATCATGTGCGCGTACACGCTCGTCACGAGCTCGCCGTTGATCATGTGGTCGATCATCATGTGCACGCCGAGGCTGGCTTCGCCGTCTTCGGCGTAGCTCACCACACCGTCGGCAATGGCCTGGATCGGGGCGCCGAGGCCGGGGTTGAAGTCCTGTCCGCCGTGGTTCACTGAGCAGCCGGCGCAGTTGCGATAGCCGATCTGGTCACCGATGTGCACGCCCACGGCGAAGGGCCACTGGATGGTGCCATTTGGATTATTGGTGAAGGTGTCTTCCATGCGAATACCGCTGGCCGCAGCAACTTCGGCGATGGTGCTCGACTCGTAGCCATCGCGCTCGACGGTGACGGTGTCGCCACCGGCCATGTCCATGCTCTGCCCCTCATCAGCCGGCAGAACGCGCTGGGCTTCCAAAACGGATGCCTGTACGTCCTGCGACGAGAGCAACGCCTCAGCCGGAATCGAGGTGGCCACGGCCATCAACGCCACGAAAGACATGGCAAGAATGGATGCGCTCTTGGCCGCACGCTTGCGCATGGTGCTGCCCAGCGGTCGTGCGCGCAGGGCGCGGCGCGGCAGCGCGCCAGCGGGAACGAAGTCGCGCGCGGGAGCAAACGTCTCGCCGGGCTTCTGCTCGATACGCTGGCGGCGGCGCGGCAGGTCGCCGGCGGCGGGAATCACCGTCGGAATCGACTGGGTGACGCCGGGAGCCAGCAGCTTCTCATAGTCGGTGGGTTCCGCGTCGGCGACCGGCACGGCCGCGACGATGCGGTCGGTCTCGGTCACGACGGCCGGTTCAAGATCTAGTTCACCGAGGTCGGCGGCGACGATCAGGTCGGCGGCGGGGCTGAGCCGAACGACGTCTTCGACACCTTCGTCGACCGGTGCAGCAGTCGATTCCGCGACTCGAGAGAATGCCACTCGCTCGCGCTCACGCAGTTCGCGACGTGTCAGAGCCGCCGGTTCTGCCGGGGGAAAAACGGTGCCGTCACTCTCGCCGGACACGGAGGTGTCCATGGATGGAGTGTGACGTGACAAAGTGCAGCTTTCGGCGTAGCGGACGGGATCTCGTGCTCGTTCTGGATAACGCCACATGACGCCAGGCAAATATAACGAATTGATTAAGGGTAACGCGCAACCCTGAGAATACCAGAGGAAATTGACCAATCACACCCAAACGGGGGTAAGTGGGCGTAATGTCACTGGGCTTTTGCGCCAAACGGGAAGCGTTCGAAGAGTCCGGCGAGCACGGGTTCGAACTGATCGTAGAGGTCAGGGGCGGCTGCGATGAGCAGATCGTGACCCTCGGCATCCGCTTGCAGAGCGCCAACTTTGGTCCCCGCCTCGCGGGCGATCATGGCGCCGGCGGCGTGATCCCACGGGTTGAGTCCGCGTTCAAAATAGAGGTCGAGCCGCCCGCAGGCGACGGAACACAGGTCGAGTGCGGCCGAACCAATACGACGGATGTCCCGCACCTGGCCGATCAGACCGCCCACGACCTTCGCCTGCCAGACCCGCCGGCTGGCGTCGTAGCCGAATCCGGTGCCGGCCAGCGCGAGCGACAGTGGTACGTCATGGTTGACGTGCAGGCGCGCATCCCCCAGCCAGGCGCCGGAGCCGGCGGACGCTGTGAACACCTCGCCGAGCGCGGGGTTGACGACCGCGCCGGCGAGGGCGTTCCAACTGGCCGGGTCGGGCTCGCCCTGCACGACGGCGATGCTGACGGCGTAGAACGGAACACCGTAAAGGTAGTTGACGGTGCCGTCGATGGGATCGACGACCCAGGTGAGTCCGCTGGTGCCGCCGGTCGCGTCGGATTCCTCACCGTAGAACCCGTCGTTCGGGCGGGCGTCGGCGAGTAGGCCTTGAATGAGCAGCTCGACCTCACGGTCGGCCGCGGTGACAATGTCTTCGGGCGACGACTTCGAGGCGGCGATCTCAACGCCCTGGACGAGGCGACGATGGGCCAGCGCGCCGGCGGTGAGCGCGATGGTGCGCGCGAGGTCGAGCAGCTCGGTCGGGGCAGGATGCGTCATGCCCTCACGCTACAAGCCGCGCCTCAACCAAAACAGGCAGACCCGAAGGCCTGCCTGTTTGCAGTGGTGAACTGCTCTGGTGCTGGTGGCGAGTGCGAGGTTCGAACTCACGAAGGCTACGCCGTCTGATTTACAGTCAGGGATTACCCCTGATCATCAATTATTTTGTGTGCCGCTGAGTGTCGTTTCGTCAGGCACCCAGTGGCTCGCCGTTGCCCTGAGGTTACGTCCTGACACACGCTGACACACACAATCACAGCAGCGGTGTGCTCACCCGCGTGCGCACGGCCCGGCTCATTGCAGGAAGATCGCAACGACCGCGACAGCAAGCGACGCAACTGCAATCCCAACCGATGACCACGAGATTATTCGCGAGTGCTTCTCTACGAGTCGTGCATCCTCACGAGCAGTCTCGGCAAGCGCGAGACTCTGGCTCATTGCGTCGACAAGCTCCGCCAGCGATTGGCTGCTCGCACGCGCATTGCGGTCTGCGTCGCCGTCAGTCGCATATTGAATCGGGTGATCAAAGGACATGTCTATTCGCAATCTGAGTTGTCTAGTGATGGCTCGTGCGGGCAACTACTGCCCTAGAACTGCACGATGTATTCGGCTCCATGCGTTGCCCGCAGTTGGTGACAACACTGCCCGAAACGCGACGAGCTCGAGATGCGCTGAACAACCCTACTTCGCCCGTCGAATTGCCGAACTCAGGGCTAAACCTCGCCGCAAGCGCCTTCCGGCAC
The DNA here is from genome assembly GCF_004403505.1 of Cryobacterium sp. TMT1-2-2. Lineage (NCBI taxonomy): Bacteria > Bacillati > Actinomycetota > Actinomycetes > Micrococcales > Microbacteriaceae > Cryobacterium > Cryobacterium sp. TMT1-2-2. Next base: position 8,093 of record NZ_SOGS01000005.1, read on the forward strand.
AAGGGGGTGTCCGTACAGGACAAAAGTCGTCCCGTCGGCTTCTGCAAGGCTCACGTTTGTGACCCCATCAAGGTGCGCAGCGGCGTCGCAGATCGCGAGCGCCGATACAGCCTCAGCACTTCCGGCGTCTCCGCGAGGGTCGACAATCGTCGTCTCCACATTCACACGCCCCGCCTCAGGCTCAGTCGCCGCAACGACCAGTTCGGCGGCGTCGGGGCTGAGTGCCGCCTGTAGCTCAGCAGTACGATCGACGGCTACAGCGCTTGACGCGGCGGGTGCCTCAGATTCTGCGGGGGCACTTGTTCCAGACGAGCACGCCGAAAGCAGCAGAGTGGCAGCTATGGCCAGCGGGAAAAATATTCGTTTCATCCACTCAAGGTATCGGGTCGCCACGACCCTGGCGCTCAAACACGAAGAGCGCGAGAAGTGCTCAGCAGCCCCCTCGCGCTCTTGCGCATTGCTGCGTACTGCTCGGCGGTGAACTCGTGCATGGCGGTGATGAAGGCGGCGAGCGCGGCCCGTCGTCGTGCTTTGGCTTCATGTAGCATCGAGCGCGCAGCGGTGGGTGCCAGAATCGCCTGAGGCGAGCTCTCCCCACCGCTGCCGACAGCGCCGCCCGTTGTGGCGCTGAAAACGCGTCAGATGAGCGCCCAGCACTTCGCTGGTCATCGCCCGCGCCCGTAGAGCTTGCGAATGATGCGCTCCCGCTGCTTATTGATCTCCCGCAGCTCGGCCTCACACTGGTCGGGCGATTCGAGCAAGTCGAGCAGGGCCGCGAGGTCTTCGCCGTCGTCAAGCTCGTCAAGCTGCGGCGATGATTCGAGCAAGTCGAGCAGGGCCGCGAGGTCTTCGCCGTCGTCAAGCTCGTCGAGCTGCGGCGATGATTCGAGCAAGTCGAGCAGGGCCGCGAGGTCTTCGCCGTCGTCGAGCTCGTCAAGCTGCGGCGATGATTCGAGCAAGTCGAGCAGCTCAGATGTGCTGTCGCTCGCGACGAGGCTGTCGAGCATGCGGATGAGCTCGGCGGGTATCGCGGCCTGAGCAGCTTCAGCGTCTCGATTCCATGCAGCTATCTGTTCATCGGTGGGATTGCCGAGCTCGGCCAAGATTGCCGCCGCGAGGTCCAGCGGGTCGAGGCCGTCGGGGTGATTCGCTGAATCGTTCAAAGGGTCACGTCCTGTGGGATCATGCGCGCGTCTGCCCACTGTTGGCCGCTTACGCTCAGCAGCTCATATGCAGGCTCACCCAGTTCGGGGCCGTAGTAGCTGTCGCCGTGGCCGACGTTGTGGCGCAGCTCAACGATTCGCTGATGAGCTTCAGCATTCGAGAGCTCGCGCCAGCTGTCAATAAGGGCCGCGTTGGGCGGGCTGTGCTCGCTGAAGATGTGCAGGTCCCGCAGATAGCTCAGCTGCGCTTTTGAGCTATGACTGTAACGAGACTCAACGGCTGTAGAGGTGTCGTCTTCATTAGCGCTCTCGTGCTGTGCGAAGCGCTGCACGTTATCTAGTTCATGGGTGTTGTTACTGGGTCTAGTTCGGGGCTCTGTCTGAGCCCACCCGTGGGCTCTCTCAGCGCCTACGTGGGCACTCACAGAGCCCACCTCAAGCGGCAGCGTGTAGACGTTGGACAGGTTCTTCCCGCCCACTTTGCGCCGCTCGACACACACAAGGCCGCGCGCTTCAAGCGTCCTCACAGCGCGCTTGACCGTCTCGCGGGAGACGTTCGCAACGGCACCGATGCGGCCAAATCCCGGGTAGCACTTCCGCGTCTGGTCGACGTGCCGCGCGAGCGCTGCGTACACTGCGAGCTCTTGCGCGGTGAGCCCGCCTGTATCAATTACTGCATTTGGAATCATCGTGAATCCTGTTCTGGTCATACTCGCTCTCCGTCGAGTAGTCGTGTCAGTGAGCGACGGGCTCGGCGCACGCGTCGAGCATGGCGAGCAGCTGGGCCGTCGAGACGATGAGGCGCTTGCCGATCTTCAGAGTCGGAATGTCACCACGGCGTGCGGCGTTGTAGGCTGCGCCCCGGCTGAGCCCGAGCACCTGCCCCGCTTGCTCGACGCTGACCGTCACACGCTCGCTCAGTTCACGGCGGTTCATCGCTGTCCCCGCGCCTCTTCTTCGAGAGCGCGCAGCACATCGGCGTATGCGTTCAGGTGCTCCGCGCTCGGGCGGTTGTTGCCCGCTTCCCAGCGGGAAACAGTCATCCGGTTGACACCGAGCGTTCGGGCGATGGCCGACTGGCTGACGCCTGCGCCCTCGCGAATGGCTTTGGCGAGCGCCGGGGCCGGAAGGGCGCGGCGGGCTCGTGCTTCATCAATTGCATTCATCATGACCGTCACGATACGTGAGTGCGACAGTTACGCGCAGCCTTAACCAGTCGCCACTCCCCGCGCGCCATGCGACACCACAACTGTCTAGATAACAACGATCTAAGCCGTTTGAAGATGTCGCACGCGCAAGTGTCGCACTCGGCGCTGCATTCGTGTAGCCTGCCCCTTATGAACTTCTCACGCTGGGACATCAACTTGCACGGGGCACTGCCGCCCGACGAACTCGCCGGGCGTGACTGGCATGCCGTCGACGACACTGAAGGTCATGCTGGGCGGCTCTTCGTTCGCGTCTCTAAAGCCGCAGACGGGCGTCCAGTCATCACGGGCCTACACATGAGCGGCAGCGAGATCACCGCGAACACGCTGCGCGCGATACAGCCCGCCGCGATCCTCCGCACGCTCACATGGCGCGAGGACGGCGGCGCGCCCCCGCGTTCGGTCGGTGAGGTCAGCCCGATGACTGGGCTCGCACGCTTCGAGGGCGTCGCCGACGAAATCTCTGCGATCAGCGAGGCCACTGACGCGACGCAAGAGCAGAGCCAACGCGGGAGCCGAGCGCCTCGCCGCGAACACCTTGTGCGCTTCGCTGAGGTCTATCGGCGGCACCTACAAGAAAGCCCGTACAACGCGATGACGCTCACCGCGCGCGAATTGCTAATGCACCGAGCAACGGCACACAGATGGCGCGACAAATGCCGCGAGCTTGGGCTACTAGACCAGAAAGAGAACGACCGATGATCTTCAGACGCTGCGGATGCCGCGACCAGAGCGGCAAAGTGCTCGGCAACTCATGCCTAAGCCTGAAGTCGAATCCCCGACACGGCACATGGACTTACCGACTGACGCGCACCGACCCCGACACGCGCAAACGCACTTTCGTCACGCGCGGCGGTTTCGCGACAAAGACTGAAGCGAAGCGCGCCCACGACGATGCTGCACGCGTGGTGCGCACCGGCGGCTCGCTGCGCACTCGTGAGCAGACGTTAGGCGACTTCCTCACGCACTGGCTCGCAGACGCTGAGCGCTCGCTGAAGCCGAAGACCGTGGGCGAGTATCGCCGTCACGTCGTCGTCGAGATCATCCCCAAGCTGGGCAAAGTACCGCTGTCACGGCTGCGCAAGCAGCACATTGCCGACTTCATCACGACACTGACGCGGGACGGGCGCGGCGCGACGACTGTGCGGCGCATTCACGCGACACTGCGCAGCGCTCTCAGCGACGCCCTGGGGCGCGATCTCATCGACAGCAACCCAGCCATACTCCCGTCGAAGTCAAGGACATTGCCGAGCATCGAGACGAAGCGGGTCAGCCCGTGGGAGCCCACTGAGGCGGCGCACTTCCTCGACGTGGCATCGGCTCATCGTCTCGGCGCTCTGTTCGAGCTCGCGGTGCTCACGGGGATGCGTCGGGGGGAACTCTGCGGGCTGCGCTGGCAAGACGTCGACCTGACGGCACGCAAGCTGTCGGTGAACGTGCAGCTCGTGCAGGTCGGGGCGAACACTGTCGAGCAGTCGATCAAGACAGCAGCGGGCTCGCAGCGCGTTGTGCCGCTCGGAGATCGTGCCGTGGCCGCGCTCATCACTTGGCAGCTCTCGCAGCTGACCGAGCGTGATGCGGCGGGCGTCGCGTGGGTCACGTCCGGACGTGTGTTCACGATGGATGATGGGCGGCAGCTGCGCCCCGCGTATGCCTCGCGCCTGTTCGACACGATTCAGGACGGCATCGGGGTGCCCCGTCAGCGCTTCCACGACCTGCGGCACCTATTCGCGTCGCTGGCTCTCAGCAGCGGCGAAGACATGGGCGTCGTGTCGAAGCTCATGGGTCACAGTACGTCGGTGATCACGCGTGACCTGTACGCGCATCTGGTCGGCGACCGCGCTCGTCAGGTCGTCTCTGGCGTTGCCGAAATGCTCAGGCCGAGCACTCCAACGTCGCTTTCAGCGACCACGCATGCGTTACTCGCTAACGTCGCATCTTCACCGATCGCGTGAGGACGATGCCGCTAGCTTCTTTGCGGCCTGTGCCCTTACCGCCGCTTCATGAATTTTGGTCATGAGTACGGTGTTTTGACCGCCTATTGTCTGTCCCCCGATCACTCGGTGAAGCGGACGAGAGGACCGAAGAATGTCGGAATTGTTGAAGTCCGGCACGGATTTGTGCCAAAGATGCAGCTTCGACTCATGTGTGAAGTTCATACGCAGGCTCCTGCTCAGCTGCGCCGGAACCCATCGATATCGAGTGTCTTCAATGACCTGATAATCAATTGCACGCGTGGCCACCGCACAAACCCAATCAGCAAACTGAATGTTGGAGCTCAGCACACTGTCGACGTGCATGGGTGGCTCCACGATGCGCAGCATCTCATAGTTCTGCGAGGCCCTAGACAGAATATGACCGTACATATTCGGCAGACGCTTTGCTCTTTCAGCCTCATTGATCTGATCTATGAGCACCATTAGGTTGTGACTGCTGTGCTCTGCATGGGTGCACAAGCGATTGAGAGTTTCGCGCATCGCAGCGCTCTCGCGTTCACCCGTGTTGAGGCTGGTCTGCTTCGGAGTTCCGATTGGCTTTTCGTCAGCGTAGTAAAAGAGCTTGCCCCCTAGGTTCTCAAGCTCCGCGACTAATGCCAAAAAAACGCGAAGATGCTGTGCATGAGTCTCCGGAGTGCGCGGACGAAACATGTCAGCCCCTTTGCGCTCCCACTTGCCGGGATCGGCTGCCGCATCGACCTCAGTCTTGAATAAACGACGCTTCTCAAACGTGAATATCGATCCAAACTTTCGCGCATTCCATTCAGGAATAACAAAGCCCGCATACCCGAAAGCAGGACTTGTCTTGTATCGTGCATCGGTTTTCGAGACGAAGGCCCCAGGCTCTCCGATCTCATCGACGTAGGCAATCTGCATGAGTACGAGTATGCCGCTTAACGCAGAAACCCACGCGCAGTGGCGTGGGTTTCAGGAGTTGGAGCGGGTCCCACTGTTTCAGGGAGCGCTTCCGAGATCAAAGTAGCACAACTAGATCCAAGGTTGTGCGTGTGGCAGAAAAAAGTTCTCGCGTGCAGGAGTAGCGGTGGACTCCTCGCAGCCGCCACATGACGACGCGTTGCGCGAAACGTCCTCGCGTTCGAGGCGGCGCACTAGGTGACACGTGCAAGCTCGAACAGGATTTCAGTTGATCCCAGCACAGGTGTGCTCACGCGCGTGCTCACGCAAACAAGTAAGCCCCGCCTAGCACCTCCAGGGAGGGCGTTGCGGGGCTTACTTCCCAGTAAAACTGGGGTTGTGGCGAGTGCGAGGTTCGAACTCACGAAGGCTACGCCGTCTGATTTACAGTCAGATCCCTTTGGCCGCTTGGGTAACTCGCCAGGCGCTCCCGACCAGGTGTAATCACTTGACCGGAGACGCGGGGTTAACAATACAAGACGAAACGCCTCACCGAGAAATCAGCGAGTGCCGACTTCCGTAGTGAGGCGCATCCGCTACCCCGCCGGCGGGCCACCCACGCCGATCGGCGGGGTGCGCGTCACGGTCGACGTGTCGTCGCCTGGGCCGCTGAGCCCGCTGTCGGTTTGGGTATCGGGGCTGGCAATTGCCGCGTTTAAATCCGCCAGAATCACCTCGTCTCCGGCTTTCACACGAGAAAGCGCACGCGTTGGCGAGGACGGGCGCCCGTTTGAGCACTCCAATCGGGCACTTTTTGCGTCCTCGCGGGTCGGATACCATGGGGGAATGGCAGATTCAACGTTCGACATCGTCAGCAAGGTCGACCCGATGGAGGTCGACAACGCCCTCAACCAGGCGCATAAGGAAGTCGCGCAGCGCTACGACTTCAAGAACGTGGGGGCCTCAATCGCGATGAGCGGCGAGAAGGTGCTCATGAAGGCGAACACCGAGGAGCGCGTCAAGGCGATCCTCGAGGTGTTCGAGGCCAAGCTGATCAAGCGCGGCATCTCGCTGCGCAGCCTCGATGCCGGCGAGCCGTTCGCCTCCGGCAAGGAGTACCGCATCGAGACGACAATGAAGGCTGGCATTGACCAGGAGAATGCGAAGAAGATCAGCAAGATCATTCGCGATGAGGGACCCAAGGGCGTCAAGAGCCAGATTCAGGGTGACGAACTGCGGGTCAGCTCCAAGAGCCGCGACGACCTGCAGGCCGTGATGGCCCTGCTCAAGGGCAAGGACCTCGACGTGGCCCTGCAGTTCACGAACTTCCGCTAGCCGGCGCTCCGCAGACCACCGGGCCCACCTTCGGGAACCGGGACCACGATAGAACATGGGCCCAGTTTCCGCGCCCGGGCCCGGAAAGGTAGACGCGCGGGCCCGGAAGGGTAGACGCGCGGGCCTCCGGGCCCACCTTATGGCCGTGGGCCCAGTTTATAAACTGGGCCCCGGGACGGGGCCCAGGCCCCGTCCGACGAGGGCGGACTACTCGGCTCGAGAGACGGCCACCATCTCGTCGCGGTCGACGACCTTGATGCGGATGCGGCCCACGGCCTCACCGAGGGCGAGCTCGTGCTGGTCCAGGTTGTGCCAGCCGTCGAGGCCCGTGTAGCGAACGCCTCGCGCATCGAGCAGCTCAACGATGCTCTCCTCCGACGGCGACTCGGGCCGCCACCAGTTGCCGAGGTCGTTGATCAGGTGCTTGATGGTTTCCATGGCGTCACTCTTGGTGTGGCCGATCAGTCCCACCGGCCCGCGCTTGATCCACCCGGTCGCGTAGACGCCGTACATCTGCTGGTTGAACAATCCGCCGGTGCCGGCTGACGGGTCGCGGCGCAGCACCTGGCCTTCACGGTTGGGAATGACGCCGCGCTTCTTGTCGAACGGCACGTCGGGCAGTTCGGATCCGAAGTAGCCGACCGCCCGGTAGACGGCCTGAACCGGGATCTCTCGAATTTCCCCCGTGCCGACGACGCCGCCGGCGGCATCCGTTGTGGTGCGTTCCCACCGAAAAGCCGCGACCCGGCCGGTGCCGTCATCGACGATCTCCACGGGCTTGGCGAAGAAGTGCAGGTGCAGGCGGCGGCTGGCCGTGCCGGACTCGCGGGCCCGCCAGACGTTCAGCGTCTTGTCGATCACGAAGACCTGCTTGTTGCTCGCAACGGCGGCTTTCGCGGCCTCGTCGTAGTCGAAGTCTTCGTCGTAGACGATCATGTCGACGTCCCGAAGCTCGCCGACTTCCCGCAGTTCCAGGGGCGTGAATTTAACGGATGTCGGCCCGCGGCGCCCAAAAATGTGCACGTCGGTCACCGGTGACGCCTTGAGTCCGTCATAGACGTTCACAGGAATCTCGGTCGGCAACAGGTCGTCGGCGTGCTTGATGAGCATGCGGGACACGTCGAGCGCCACGTTGCCATTGCCGATCACGGCGATTTCGCGCGCCTCGAGCGGCCAGGTCCGCGGCACGTCGGGGTGACCGTCGAACCAGCTGACGAAGTCGGCGGCGCCAAAGGAGCCGTCATGTGCGGCGCCCGGAATGTTCAGGTCGGCGTCTTGTACAGCGCCGGTCGCGAAGATGACCGCGTTGTAGTGCTTCTTGAGGTCGTCGAGGGTCACGTCGACCCCGAACCGCACGTTGCCGAACACTCGAATATCGCCGCTGTCCAGCACCCCGCGCAGCGCGGTGATGATGCCCTTGATGCGCGGGTGATCCGGACTGACGCCGTAGCGCACGAGCCCGTACGGTGCCGGCAAGTGATCGAACAGGTCGATCGAGACCTCAAAATTGCGTTCGGCCTTGAGCAGAATATCGGCGGCGTAGATGCCCGCCGGTCCTGCGCCGACGATGGCCAGTCTCAATTTGGTCACGGAAGATTCCTTACTGCTCGAGCATTCGGGGCACGCCCCAACACGCTCTAGCTGGAGCGCTCGACGATGGACTCGGCGAATCGGGTGAGTGCTTTCTTGACCGAACCGTTCGGCAACGGCGTCAGGGCGGCGACCGCGTCGCGGGCCCAGCCGTGTGCTTCGGCGAGGGTCTCAGCGGTGACGGCGTGCTCCCGCAGCGCGGTGATGGCCGTATCGGCGGCCTCCGTCTGCGCCGAACCGTCGACCATGACGTCGCGTTCCAGCCGGTGCAGCAGATCAGCGGATGCCCCATCACTCACGGCGCGCTCCCGCAACCGAAGCAGGGGAAGCGTGACGACGCCAGCCCGGAGGTCCGTTCCCGGCACCTTGCCGGTCTCCTGCGGCTGCGGCGACAGGTCGAGCACGTCGTCGATGAGTTGAAAGGCCACGCCGATCTTCTCGCCGAAGTCCACGACCGGCTGCTCGTACTCGGCCGGGGCGTTGGAGAACACCACACCGCCCTGGGCGGCCGCGGCGATGAGCGAACCGGTCTTACCGGCCAGCACCTGAATGTAGTGCTCGACCGGGTCTTCACCCGGGCGCGGACCGACCGTCTCCTGAAACTGGCCGAGCACGAGGCGCTCAAAGGTGGTCGCCTGCAGTTTGATGGCCCGTTCGCCGAGGCGGGCCATCAGCTGGCTGGCGCGGGCGAACAGCAGGTCGCCGGTGAGGATGGCGACGGAGTTGCCCCACACGGTTTGGGCGCTCGGCACACCGCGGCGTTTGTCGGCGTCGTCCATCACGTCATCGTGATAGAGCGAGGCGAGGTGGGTCAGTTCGATGGCCGCCGCCGCCGTGATCACATCGGGCACAACGCCATCGCCCAAGTGCGCGGTGAGCAGCGCGAGCATTGGACGCACCCGTTTGCCCCCCGCGTTCAGCAGGTAGCGACTGGTGACGGTGGCAATTTCGTTGGCGTAGACCAACTCGTCGATGAGCGCGGCTTCGACCTTTTCGATACCGGCATCAATGTTCGCGGCCAGGCCGCGGTCGGCGGGGGAAGAGAAAATGCGATCGCCGAGGCCCGCCTGGCTGGTCACCGACGCGCTGCGTCGAATCACGGGGGCTCTGGATTTCACGTAAGTCAGCCTATCGAGTTGATCCGGGGTCAGGATGCCGCGGGCTTGGTTCCGCGGTGCAGCGCCACGATGCCGAGTGTGAGGTTGCGGTAGGCGACGGCGGAGTATCCGGCCGAGCGCAGCCATCCGCTGAGCACCGGCTGGGTCGGCCAGGCCGCGATCGACTCGCCGAGGTAGTCGTAGGCTTCGGCGTTCGACGAGGCGAGGCGCACCACCCGCGGCATGACGTGATTGAGATACGCGAAGTAGCTCTGGCGCACGAGTGAAAGCGGCGGAGTGGAGAACTCGCAGATGACAACGCGACCGCCGGGCTTGGTCACCCGGTAGAACTCGGCGAGCGCCTTCTTCGGTTCGACCACGTTGCGCAGGCCAAATGAGATGGTGACGGCGTCGAACTCGTTGTCTTTAAAGGGAAGGGCGGTGGCGTCGGCCTGCACGAACTCGATGTTCGGGTTGTGCGCGTGGCGATTCTGGCCGACCTCGATCATGCCGGCCGAGAAATCGGCGGCGACGACGTGGGCTCCGCTGTGGGCGAGGGCCGCGCTGGAGGTTCCGGTGCCGGCGGCGATGTCGAGAATGCGCTCGCCAGCCTGCGGGCTGACCGCCTTGGTCGTCGCGAGGCGCCAGAGCGACGCGTTGCCGACCGACAGCAGCGCGTTCGTGCGGTCATAGTGGGCGGCGACCTCGTCGAACATGGCAGCCACCTGCGCGGGCCGTTTGTTCAGGTCTGCTCTATTCACCCCATCATTCTAGGATGCGAACGACCAGCGAAACTGCATGGTTGCCGGGGCACGGATTCGCATAGCTGCAGTGGCGCGGGCGTAGGCTACAGAAGTGAATGTGCAGGCCTTGACGGTCGAAACCTCCCCGATAGCCGATATCCGCCAACTGATCCTGCTGCTCGATGGCCGCTCGCCCCTGCTCTGGATGCGTCGCAACCAGGGTCTGGCCGGCATCGGCTGCGCCCTGAGGCTTGAATTCTCCGGCCCCACCCGCATGACGGATGCCGCCGCCGCCTGGAAACAGGTCGCCCGGTTGGCCACCGTGACCGACCCGCTCGCGCGCACCGGCACCGGGCTGCTCGCGTTCGGCGCTTTCGCGTTCGATGAGTCGTCTGCGCAAACCAGCGTGCTGATCGTGCCCGAGATCATCGTTGGCCGCGACGATGGCCAGTGCTGGGTGACGCGCATCTGGGCGACCGGGCAGAGCGCACCGGAGAACCCGCTTGCGCTGCATCCGCTCGGCGACGAGTATCGCATCGCCTTGCTGCCCGGAGCGCTGCCCCCCGACGGTTTTCGCGCAGCGGTCAGCTCGGGCATTGAGCACATTCGGGCCCAGCAGGTCAATAAGGTTGTGCTCGCCCGCGACTTGGTCGGGCGGGTACCAGCCGAATCCGACCTGCGCCGCGCCATCACGAAACTCGCCCTCGGGTACCCGGACTGCTGGACCTACGCCGTCGACGGCCTCATCGGGTCGAGCCCGGAGACCCTCATTCGCGCCGACCACGGTTCGGTCAACGCCCGCGTGCTTGCCGGCACGATCTCCCGCGGAGCGGATGCCGAGGACGACCGTGAGGCGGCCCTGGCCCTGGCCACCTCCTCGAAAGACGGCGACGAGCACGAGTTCGCCGTGCAGAGCGTGCTCAAGTCGCTGCGCCCGCACACCTCGGTGCTCGCGACGAGCGAGATTCCGTTCACCGTGAAGCTGCCGAACCTGTGGCACCTCGCGACGGATCTCGAGGGCACCCTGAGCGACGGGTCGACGTCGCTCGACCTGATCGCGGCGTTGCACCCGACCGCTGCGGTCGCCGGAACCCCCACCGACCAGGCACTGAATCTCATTCGCGAGCTCGAACCGTTCGACCGCGGCCGCTACGCCGGGCCGGTCGGCTGGGTCGGCGCCGACGGCGACGGCGAGTGGGCGATCGCCCTGCGCTGCGCCCAGGTTGCTCCCGAAGGCGGCATCACCGCCTACGCCGGCTGCGGAATCGTGCTGGACTCCGATCCGGAACGCGAGCTCGCCGAAACGAAGATGAAGTTTCGCCCCATCGTGGAGGCCTTCGGCTGATTCCGGCCGCGAGCTACTTCCAGCGCCAGGAATCGATGGCGGCGGCGATGATCTCCTCCCCGTTGTCTTCGGGAATGACGAAGGAGATCAGGAAGAACTTCACCGGCTCCCCGGCTGACTGGTATGTGTCCGGGGCGAAGACGGTGAGGAACGCCTTGGTGCGGGTGTTCTCAGCGGTGCTGATCATGCGGGTGAGGTTGGCGTCGACGCCGTCGAGGGTGACGGCTTCTTTCAGGCTCGTTACCTCGCCGGCCTGGGGAAAGTAGCTCTGGTTCAGAAACTCGACCATGTCGTCGAGGCTGCCGCCGGGCACCCAGTCGTCGGTGCTGGCCACCGCCACCGGCTCCACCAGTACGCTCCCGAGGATGCTGCCCACGCCGGTCTTGTGGATGACGCCGTCGGCATCGCGTTCACCCCAGAGTTCCAGGGTGGTGATACAGGCATCCGTCTTCTCAGCGGATTGGTTGCTGAGGTAGTCGCCCGGCCCGTTGAAGGAATAGCAGGGCGTGATGACGGGCTGGGCATCGGTGAGCACAGCCGTGCCGATACCCGAATTCACCAGCGCGACCACGACCACAATGGTCACGAGCACGTTGGCCAGCACGGCCAGGGAAGATCCGATCAGGCCCGCGAGTCCGAACGATCTGCCGCCCGGCCTGCGCATTGCCAGGATTCCGAGGATGATGCCAGCGACACCCAGCAACAGTCCTAGAATCGGAATCCAGCCGCTGACGAAGGCGCTGATGCCCACGATGAGCGCCGCAAGAGCGAGGCCGCCACGACGTGTCGGTGGGTGTGGTGGTTGTCCGGGTGCCTGCCCGGGTGCGTACTCAGGGAGGCCGCCGGTCTGCGGAGGCCCCTGGGGCGAATCGGTCATCTGGGCCTCCCGGCATCCGTGTGTCTTAAACGGTACCAAGCGGCCGCCTGAGCATCCGCTCGCCACAAATCTGTGGATAACTCGCCCCAACCTCGCGAGTGTGGAGATAGCGGCGCCGCTAGCGAAGGAGAGGCACCTCGAGGATCGTGGGACGGGTGGGGGCACCGGTGAGGGCGCGCTCCAGGTCGGCTCTAGTCGCGGCGAACTCGTAGTCCCAGCCGTAGGCAGCGGCGAGCGACTTCAGGTCCACCTTCCGCGGGGTATATAAGACCCGCTCCATCGCCTCAGCGGGAGCCGTCGCGGCTACCTCGAGGCCGTCGAAGATGCTGCCGCCACCATCGACGCCGACGATGACCTGCAGCCGGGGCTCGGCTTCGCCCGGGGCCAGCAGCAGCGATCCGACGTCGTGCAGAAAAGTGAGGTCGCCCAGCAGAGCCCGGGTCACGCCCGCCGAGCGCGGTTCCGGTTCGGCCTGGCTGGCCAGCGCCACGCCGAGCGCGGTGGCAATGGTGCCATCGATGCCAGCCAGACCCCGGTTGGCGCGCACGGTGATCTTCTTGCCTGGCACGCGCTTGTCGGCCTCGCGAATAAGCCGGGACGCCCCGAGCACGAGCCGGTCATGCGGCCAGGATGCCCGCCACACCGCGTCGACGAGCAGCGCCCGGGTGAGCGGCGCACGCAAGACGGCCAGTTCGGCGCGGGTGATGCCGCGCTTGTCGATCGGCACCCGGCCTTCGCCAGCCGCCGCCTCGGCGAGGGCACGGCTGGTCCTGAGCCACCGGCCGAGCCATTCGCGGCCGGCCGGTGTGCGTGCGACCGCAGTGCAGGCGGCATCCGCTCCGACCGAGCGGGTGAAGGCGCGTGCAGCGTGGCCCGGATTGTACCATTCGAGGCCGGTCGGGGCGACGACGATGGTCTCGACGCCGTCGCGGGCGATCAGGGCCGGAATCTCCCGGCTGAGGGTAGGGTGCCCGAAGACGATCACCCGTTCCACCTCGCCGCCGAGGTCGACAGCGGCGAGCAGCTCGCGGTAGTGCACGATCAGGTTCGGCCCGAATCGGGCGCCGCTCGAGACTTCGGCCAGCAGCGGCCAGCCGCCGGCGTGCGCCAGCTCTTCGGCCGCGGGCCCGGCGCCGTCGCCGGCCACGACCACGGTGCGCGGCCCCGGGGCGAGCAGCATGGCCGGCCCGTCGGGCAGCGCGTCCGGCCCGGCGGCAGGCTCAGCCGCGGCCCCAGCGGGAATCATCGGCAGTCCGACCGGCACCGCAGCCGACAGCGGCTCGCGAAAGGCCAGGTTGAGCTGGGCGGGGCCGGGAGCTGCGTTGACAACGCCGGTGGCAGCATCCATCGCCTGCCGGGCGAGCGCCACGGCAATGGTGGCCTCATCGGGTTCGCCGACCGGTGCCGGAACGTCGAGGCACAGCCGGGTGGCAACCCCGAACAGGCCAGCCTGCACGGTGGTCTGGTTTGAGCGGATGCCGCGCAGCTCGGCCGGGCGGTCGGCCGTCAGCAGAATCATCGGCACTCCGGCATGGTGGGCTTCGAGCACGGCCGGGTGCAGGTTCGCGACGGCGGTTCCCGAGGTCACCACGACGAGGGCGGGCAGACCGGTCTCGAGGGCGAGGCCGACGCTCAAAAATCCGGCGCTGCGTTCGTCGGTGCGCACGTGCAAGCGGATGCTCCCGACCCGTTCCAGCTCAGCCGCGGCCAGGGCAAGCGCCTGCGAGCGAGCGCCGGGGCACAGCACGAGGTCACGCACGCCGAGCCGAACGAATTCGTTCAGGAGGGCGACGCTGAAATCGGTCGCCGGGCTACGGGGGTTGAGGGTGGACCGCTCAGGCATCCCGACGGCCAGGCTGTTCGCCCTCGCCCGGTTCGTTCTTCTTCTTCGTCGGGTCAACGCCGGCCGTACCAGCGGTGCCACCCTTGCCCGGCGTCGGGTCGTTCTTGTCGAGGTCCGCGAGGTCCTGCTCCATGCGACGGATGCGCTCTTGCTGGTCTTTTTCGTTGAACGGACGGTTCTCGCCGCTGTCCGTCTTCACGCTGCCGCCGTTGTTAAGACCACGCAGGAACTCTAAATCGTCATCCGGGGCAACGGAACGAAAGGACCGCGTGGTAGGTGTGGCGCGGCCGTGGCCGACGAGCAGCCAGAGCAGCGGGCCAATCAGCGGCACCAGCACGATGACGAAAATCCAGACCCAGCGCGGCAATCCGCGAATGCGCTTGCGGTCGAACACAGCACACTCCACGAGGGTGTAGACGGTGAGGATGACCAGGGCCAGTCCTAGTCCGATCAAAAGCTTGGGCATAACTAGATTGTAAGCCGTTTGACCGTGAGAGACATGTGCGCCCACTCAGCCGCGGCATTCTAAGCTGGATCCATGAAATCCGTGGCCCCCTGGCTGTACTACTCCGTGTTGCGCGTCTTAATGTTTGCCGTTCCACTGGCGATTCTGCTGTCTCTGGGATTCTGGCCCTGGGCATCCGCTGTGATCGCCGCCCTGATCGGGCTGTGCCTGTCGTACCTGTTGCTCGGCAAATCGCGCGAGAGCGTTGCGCGCGACCTCTACAAAGCGCGGCACCCCGACAAGGAGCCGGTGAACCCGGATTCCGAGATCGAGGACTCGGCGTTGAACGCCGCTGAGCAGCAGTCCAACTCAGAACGCGAAAGCAAGTCCCAGTAGCAGCCCGTAGGCCAGCGCCGCGAGGCTCGTCAGTTTGAGGGCGAGGATGAGTTCCTTTGCCGACGTCGCGGTGATGGTGATGAGGCAGGCGGGCAGGGCCAGCAGCAGAACGAAGAACGTGAAGATTCCGAGCGGGTAGACCAGGCTGAACAGTCCGGAGATCACGAACGGCAGCAGCAGGAAGACGCAGAACACGACCCGGGAGGCCCTACTGCCGATGCGCACGGCAAGGGTGCGCTTGCCGGCGGCCTTGTCGGGCACGATGTCGCGCAGGTTGTTGACCATGAGCACGGCGCAGGCGATCAGCCCGATGGCGACGCCGCCGAGCACGCTCTCGGTGGTGAAATCGCCGACCTGCACGTAGGTCGTGCCAGCGGTGGCGACGAGGCCGAAGAAGACGAACACGAATAGTTCGCCGAGGCCGAGATAGCCGTACGGCTTCTTGCCGCCGGTATAGAACCAGGCGGCGGCGAGGGCGACGACTCCCACCAGCAGCAGCCACCAGTACTGGGTCAGAATGACGAGCGTCAGGCCGGCCCCGGCCGCGAGGCCGAAGAAGACCAGCGCGACGCGCAGCACGGTGCGCGGGTTGGCGACACCGCCGCCGGTGAGCCGGGCTGGCCCCACGCGAAAGGCGTCGGTGCCGCGAACACCGTCGGAGTAGTCGTTGGCGTAGTTGACGCCGATCTGCAGCAGCAGGGCCACGGCGAGCGCGAGGAGCGCACGCACCGGATGATAGACACCAGGGCCACTCGCGACGATGGCGGCGCCGGTGCCCAGCAAAACAGGAGCGATGGCGAGCGGCAGGGTGCGCAGGCGGGCACCAGAGATCCAGTCAGAGGCCGTCGCCGGCTTCACCTTCGCCGGCCCCTTGCGGGGCGGTCCGTTCTTATACGCCGGGTGGCCCGATTTGCCGCTGCCCGCGGCCTTACCGGTCTTTGGAGCGCCAAGATCAGCGCCAGCCAGTGTCGCCTGGGGGTTCAATCGTTGTTGTTTGGGCCTGACCGGCCGAGCTCCTTGTGCCACGCCCCCATGCTACTGGCCACTCACGTGCAAAGCGGGCAGCTGCGCGGTCAGCGCTCTGCGGTCGGGCTTGCCCGAGGTCAGCATCGGAATTTCCGCCACCCGCACGATGCGCGCTGGCCTGGCCGCGCGCCCCAGCGCCGCCACAACGGATGCCGCCACCCCGGCATCATCCGCAGCCTCCCCGGCCACCACCACGACCGGCACCTGGCCCCACTTCTCGTGGTCAACACCGATCGCAACGGCCTGTTCGAAACCCGGGCACGAGCGCACGACGCGTTCGACGGCATCCAGGGACACCTTTTCCCCGCCGGAAATGATCACATTGTCGGCCCGACCGAGCACAGTGACGCGTCCGTCGACGATTTCGCCGAGATCGCCGGTGCGATACCAGCGCACGCCGTGCTCCAGCTGAAACCGGTCAGTGGTGCGCGGGTCATCATCGAGGTACCCCTCGGCGAGCACCGAACCGGACAGTTCAAGCTGCCCGTCCACGACCCGCACGAGGGTGTCGCCAATCGGCACACCGTTGTAGATGCAGCCTCCAGCGGTCTCCGATGAACCGTAGGTGCGCACGACCCGCACGTCTTGCTCGGCCGCCCGGGCGATCAGATCGGGTCGAATCGCCTGCCCACCGACCAGAATCGCCGTGAAGCGACGCAGCACGGCCAACAGGGCCGGGTCATCCGCTGCGTCGAGCAGGCGCGCCAGCTGCACCGGAACCAGCGCGGTGTAGCGCAGTGGCTCGGTCATGGTCTCGGCCAGCCGCCGAAATTGCTGCGGATCGAAGTGACCAGGCGGCAACACGACGGGGCTGGTTTCGGACGCAATTGAACGCACGAGCACCTGTACCCCGGCGATGTAGTGCACGGGTAGGGCGAGCAGCCACTGGCCGGCTCCGCCAAGGGCAACGGCCGAGGCCGCGGCGCCGGCGAGCAGGGCGTTGGTGGCGAGCATGACGCGTTTGGGTGCCCCGGTCGATCCCGAGGTCTCGATGACGACGGCGACTCGCTTCGGCACGTCGCTGAGAGTGACCGCGGCACTGCCCACCGGCACCGGCAGCACAGCCGGCCCGCTGCCGGCGAGCGCAGCTCGCAACACGGTCAGAAAGTCGAGCGGATGCTCCGGCGCCAGCGCCCGCAGCGCCCTCACGAGTGCGCTGTCACGGCCCGGAAGCCCGCTGAGAAGGGTTCGGGCACCTGTTCGCTCATGGTGTCAGCCTACGCGGCGAGGCTGCCGACATCTCAAATTTTGCAACTCGTAAGATTAGGAGTTGAGAAGACGAAAAAACCTCAGGTACTGTGGACCAAGCAAGAAGTCAACCCCTTGTCATCCACCCCGTTCGGGGGTGTACTAATGACTTGGAAAGTACGGGGAGGTCGCCATGAAAAGCACGAACGGCAGCACGAGCAAATGTGGGGGCACAGAGCCATGACAACCACGGTTCAGGAATCACGCACCACGACCGCCACGCCTCGTCGCACCGTCTCCCCGGGTAATTACAACGCCGCCTCAACGGATGCCTTCGGCGATTACCTGCGGCGCATAGGCAAGGGGAGCCTGCTCAACGCCGAGCAGGAAGTCGATCTGGCTCGCCGCATCGAGGTCGGGCTGTTCGCCGAGGCTCGGCTGCTGCAGGGTGTCGGTACGCGCGATTCGGCCGACGAGCGCGAACTCGCCTGGCTCGTGCATGACGGGCGCCGTGCCAAGAATCAGTTCATCGAGGCCAACCTGCGTTTGGTCGTGAGCATTGCCAAGCACTACTCCGGTCGCGGTGTGCCCATCATGGACCTCGTGCAGGACGGCAATATGGGGCTCGTTCGCGCCGTCGAAAAGTACGATTTCATGACCGGCTACAAGTTCTCTACCTACGCCACCTGGTGGATCCGCCAGGCCATTCACCGGGGCATGGCCGACAAGTCGCGCATGATCCGCATCCCGGTGCACACCGCCGAGAAACTCAACAAGATCAAGCGCATCCGGCGCGACCTGACCAGCGTGCTCGACCGCGACCCCACAGCACGCGAAATCGGCGAGGCCGCCCAGCTTCCCGTGCGCGACGTGCTTCGACTGCTGCAATATGACAACGAACCGATCTCCCTGCACACCCCGGTCGGCGATGGTGCCGGGGACATGGCCGAGCTCATCATTGACGATGACCTCCCCCAGCCCGACGAACACGCCACTCTGACCCTGCGGGCGGCAGACATCCGCTATTTTCTCGACACGCTGCCGCCGAGGGAGCGTTCCATTCTGAGGGCCCGGTTCGGCCTCGACGGCAACGAGCCGCGCACCCTCGACCAGATCGCCCATATCGAGGGAGTAACTCGGGAGCGGGTGCGGCAAATTGAGAAGCGCGCCCTGGCCCTGTTGCATGTACCGCGGCTGGAGCACTACCTGAGGGACTAAGGCGCCGACCGCACCGATTGCACGCGAGCAGGAGCGAGACATGGGAAAGCTGACCTACGACTCCACCCTCACCGCGGACTTCGACGATCGGGTACTGGCGCATATTCAGGTTGTCATCGGCGCAAAGCTGCGCCGTGGGGAATCGTTCTACTTCAGTTGGCGCGACGACCCGCAGGCTGGCGACGGCCGCAGCACGATCTGGCTGCACCCCGGCATCCCCATCGCCTACAAATACTTCGGCAGTCGCTCACCCACCCTGAACCGCGACTGGATCGAAGTACTCATGGCCACGGCCAATTCTTCCGCCGGATTGCAGATCGTTCCGGAACCCCGCTCTGGAGCCGCACAAACGTCGGCTGCACAATCGAGTTCAGTGAAGGACGAACCATGAACCGCATCGACATTGTCTATGGCGGCAAACCATATTCGATCGGCGGCCGTTCCATTGAA
Source organism: Cryobacterium sp. TMT1-2-2 (assembly GCF_004403505.1). NCBI lineage: Bacteria > Bacillati > Actinomycetota > Actinomycetes > Micrococcales > Microbacteriaceae > Cryobacterium > Cryobacterium sp. TMT1-2-2. Next base: position 26,866 of record NZ_SOGS01000005.1, read on the forward strand.
GCAGTCCAGGTGGAGATCGACGGCGCCCTGGGCGCCGGGCTCCCGTACTGGCTGCGCGTGAACAGCGGTGAAGGCCGGTTCGAAGACGCCTATTTGCTTATCGCGCCCGGCATCGCCGTGGCGATGGTCAACGTCAAGCCGAACGGTGTCGATCACGATCACGACGGTGACGAGCTGTACGAACAGGATTAGCGCCCCGCTCTGGCCGTCTATCCAGCCGGAGGCTGACACACTGGAACCATGATGACCTCACTGGATGCCACGGTCCCCCCCCTGGAAGAGCTTCTCGATTCCGCACATGTCGTCTCCCTGAAACTGTTCGACCGGTTTCGCGGGTTGGACAGCCGGGAAGCACTGCTGTTGGAAGGCCCGGAAGGCTGGACCGAGTTCTCGCCATTCGTCGAGTATGCCGATGCCGAGGCCGCCAACTGGTTGCGGGCCGCGATCGACTTCGGCTGGCAGGGCACTCCCCACGCGCTGCGCACGAGCATTCCGGTCAACGCCACCGTGCCCGCCGTTCCGACCGAGAAGGTGGCCGAGGTACTCGCCCGTTTTCCCGGCTGCCGCACCGCGAAGGTCAAAGTCGCCAGCCCCGATCAGACCCTCGCGGACGACGTCGCCCGGGTAGCCGAGGTGCGCCGCGTGCTCGGCCCTGAGGGGCGCATCCGCATCGATGCGAACGGGCTGTGGAACGTCGACGAAGCCGAACACGCCATTCATGCGCTGAGCGCTTTCGACCTCGAGTACGTCGAGCAGCCCTGCATGACCGTGCCGGAGCTCGCCGATATCCGTCACCGCACGACCTATCTGAGCGTGCCGATCGCCGCCGACGAGAGCGTGCGCAAGAGCGGCGACCCGCTTGCCGTGGCCAGGGCCGGCGCCGCCGACATTCTGGTGATCAAGGCGCAGCCGCTCGGCGGCATCCGTGCAGCGCTGTCCATCATCGGCCAGACCGGACTGCCGGTCGTCGTCTCCAGCGCCCTCGACACGTCGATCGGACTGTCGATGGGCGCGCACCTGGCAGCATCCGTTCCGGGGCTGTACTTCGACTGCGGTCTCGGTACGGCGTCGTTGCTGGCCGAAGACGTCACGACCGAGCCGCTGCTGCCGGTCAACGGCGCCGTCCCGGTGCGCCGGGTCGTGCCTGATGCCGCGCTGCTGGCGCAGCACGCGGCCAGCCCCGAGCGCCGCGACTGGTGGCTAGCGCGCTTAGCGCGCACCCACGCGTTGATCGCCGCCGAGTAGCCCGGGATTCTTCCTGCGACAGCGGAAAAACGTTGTTTCAGACCGACCGAAGCAACGTTTTTTCGCTTTCGCGTCGTTAACGGCTACAGGCCCGAATAGGCGTGCAGGCCCTTGAAGAACACGTTGACGATGCCGAAGTTGAACATGACGGCGGAGAAACCGATGATCGCCAGCCAGGCTGAGCGTGATCCGCGCCAGCCGCGGGTCGCGCGGGCGTGAATATAGCCGGCGTAGATGACCCAGATAATGAACGTCCACACCTCTTTGGTGTCCCAGCCCCAGTATCGGCCCCAGGCCTTCTCGGCCCAGATCGAGCCGGCCATGAGGGTGAAGGTCCACAGAATGAAGCCAATGATGCTGATGCGGTAGGCCAGGTTTTCCAACGTTACCGACGACGGCAGCGTGGCCAGAAAACGAAGACGCAGCGCGGATGCGATCGGCCCGCGAGGCGCGGCCGCCCCCTCCAGTACGTGGTTCTCCCGCCGGGACTGCAACAGTTGCACGGCCGACAGGGCAAAGCCCAAGGCGAACATTCCGGTGCCGAGTGACGCCACGAAGACGTGGATCACGAGCCACGCTGACTGCAGAGCCGGCGGCAGCGGAGCGACCTCCACGTAGAACTGCAGGGCGGCAATGCCGAGCAGTACGAGCACGAGCCCGGTAACGAAGGTTCCGAGAAAACGCAGGTCGGAACGGACCAGCACGATCAGGAACACGGTCATGATGAGCAAGGTGCCCGTCATGGCAAACTCGTACATGTTCGCCCACGGCACCCGATCCGCCGCGACACCGCGCATGATGGTCGCCGCGAGGTGCAACGCCCAAGCCAGCACGGTCAGGGCGACGCCCACGCGAAGGCTCGACGACCGGCCGTATGGCAGCGCGGCGTCATTGTCCATGCGGGCGCTGATCCGGCTCAGTACGGGCCGCTTCAGCGCCGGTCGCTCGAGGGTTCGGGTGCTGCCGACGGAGGCGGCGGAACCCGCTGATGAGGCGGCATCCGCTTCGATCGAATCGGCCTCCTCGATCGCACCGACGGCACTGGACCGGCGGGCCAGATCGATCGCGAAGGCGATGAAAGCGAGGGCGTAGACGGCCATCGCCGAATACAGCGCGTAGAGCGAGTACGAATTGAGCAGTGCGGAGTCAGTCAGATTCACAATGTAAGCCTAAGTCGATTCGGGGGTGGCGGCGACGGTTTGGTGGGAGTTGAGCAGTTTCAGGTGCCGGTCGGCTACGGCCGTGACGGCGGCCTCGAGGGCCGGGTCGTCGCCGCGGGCGAGGCCGGCGTACTCGAGCTGCACGGTGCCGTCGGCGCGGGTCGTTGCCTTCACCCAGACTCGGCGGCGCGGCACGAGCAACCCGGTGAACAGGCCGAACAATACGAGCGTGGAGAAGGAGATGAGCCAGATCTGCGTCGGGTCGTAGTGAATATCGAAGCTGGCAAAGCGCGAAACCGACTTGGTGAAGTCACCGGCGGCCGACGCGGCCGGGTCATTGTCGACGAAGCTGACCGTGCCGAGGCCGTTCGGCAACTCGGCTGAGGCGCCCGGCTTGAGTTCGATCGATTCGACTCCGGTTTTGCCGCCGGTCTGCTGGGTCAGAGTGTCGGTGACGAGCGAATAGACGGATGTCGGCACACCGGCATCGAGACCGAGGTCGCCGGTGTACACGTTGAGGGTCAGCAGCGGATATTCGAGATCGGGATAGCTGGAGAAATTCGCTCCCGACGCCGCTTTGTCCTGGGTGGGATAGAAGAAGCCGATCATGCCGAGCTGTTCGGCCAGGCCGTCGGGAACCTTCACGATGCCCAGCGAGGTGAGGTTGGCGTCCTGCGGCAGGAACGGCACCGAATCGGAAAACACGACGGTGCCGTCGGGGGCCGTGACCTGAATGGTCGGTGCGTACCCGTTGCCGAGCAGGTAAATACTGGTGCCGTTGGTGCGCAGCGGTCCGTTGACCTTGACGACGCCGGGCTCTGGAGCCTCACCTTTGGGGGTGACAGTGACGTCGGCGGTAAAGTCGATCGGCTGCCCGTAGGCCTGCAGGTTCTGCTGTTCGTAGGAGACCGAGAAGTCCTCGAGGCTCAGCGTGTACGGGTCGAGGGTGGTGTCATCGAAGAAGCGCCCAGGGTTGAAGGAGTCGTAGGCGAGCAGGGTGTTCACGAAGGTCTGGCCTTCAACCAGCACGCGCTGGCCGGCGAAGCCGTAGCCGCCACCGAAGCCGACGGTCACCAGAATGCCCACGAGCGCCGCGTGAAAAACGAGGTTGCCGGTTTCCCGTAGGTACCCACGCTCGGCCGAAACGGATGATTCGGTGTCGGAATCGAAGCGGGCGACGCGGTAGCCGCTGGATTTCAGGACCGTGCGGGCGTGGGTGATGGCGGTGGCGGCATCCGCTTGCGCCGGCGCGTCTCGTTCGGTGAAACCCGATAGTCGGGAGAGCCGGGCCGGCGTGGTCGGCGGCTTGGCGCGCAGGGCCTGAAAGTGGTGCTTGGTGCGCGGAATGACGCAGCCGATGAGCGAGATGAACAGCAGCAGGTAGATCGCCGAGAACCAGGCCGAAGTGTAGACGTCGAAGGCCTGCAGCTTGTCAAGGTTCGGCGCGAGGTCGGGGTTGTCGGCGAAGTACTGGGTGACGCCGTTCGGGTCGGAGCTACGCTGCGGCACGAGCGACCCTGGAATGGCCGCGATGGCGAGCATCAGCAGCAGGAACAGCGCGGTGCGCATGCTCGTGAGCTGACGCCAGAACCAGCGCAACCAGCCGGTCAGACCGAGTTTGGGCTGCACGACGCCGGGCCCCTGTGTCTGCGGGCGGGAATCGTAGTGGTCAGATGGCCGGGACAAAGTTGCCAATCACCCCTTGCAGATCGAGGAGCCAGGTGTTCCAGATGCCGCTCACCATGAGTACTCCGATGACGACGAGCAGAATCCCGCCGAACAGGTTGATGGCACGAATATGCCGTTTCAGGAATGCGACCGATCCGGTGGCCCAGTTGAGTCCGAGTGCGATCAGTAGGAACGGAATTCCGAGGCCGAGAGAATAGAACAGGGCGAGCAGGCCGCCCTGCCAGGGCGATCCGGTGCCGAGGCTGAGCGAGTTGATGGCGGTGAGGGTGGGGCCGGTGCACGGCGTCCAGCCGACCGCGAAGACCGCGCCGAGCACCGGCGCTCCGGCCAGGCCCATCTTCGGGCGCCAGTTGGTCTTGATGGTGCGTTGCATGGCACCGAACTGCCCGACGAAGACCAGGCCGAGCAAAATGACCACGACACCGGCAATGCGGGTGATCAGGTCGCGATAGGAGTTGAGCCAGAACCCGGCGGCACCGAACACGACTCCGGTGAGCACGAACACCACGGTGAAGCCGAGCACGAACAGGCCCACGCCGGCGAGCAGCCGGGTGCGGCCGCGCCGGTCACGCTTGGACGCGCCGGTGCGTCCATCGGTGAAACCACCGATGTAGGCGAGGTACCCGGGTACGAGCGGCAGAATGCACGGCGAGGCGAAGGACACCAGCCCGGCAAGCAGTGCGATGGGAATGGCGAAGAGCAGCTGACCGCTGAAGACGATCTCTCCGAAGGGATTGTTCACTCGGTCGTGCCAGTCTCCGCGATCGTGTCCCGAATCAGGGTTTCCAGAATGGACGGCGAGGTGACCTGGCCGAGAATGCGCGCAGCGACCCGGCCTTCGGCGTCGAGCACGAGGGTGGTGGGTACCGCGTTGGGCGGGATACTGCCACTGAAGGCGAGCTGCATGGCTCCGGTATCGACGTCGAGCACCGAGGGGTAGGTCACGCTGTAGGTGTCGTTGAAGGCGATGGCGTTCGGCGCCTGGTCGCGCACGTTGACGCCGAGAAAGCTTGCCCCGTCGTTTTCGAACTGGGCGTTCAGGCTTTGCAGGTCGGATGCCTCGGCGCGGCACGGCGCGCAGCTCGCGTACCAAAAGTTGACGACGAGAACTTCGCCGAGCTTGTCAGCACTCGTCACGGTCTCGCCCGTCTCGGTCACCCCGGAGAAGTCGATAGCGTCACCGCGATCGGCGAGGGCGATCTCGGTGACGCTGCCGTCGCCGGCGATGAAGCCCTTGCTCGAGCCCTCCCGGTACTGGTCGGCGAGCGGGTCAGAAGAGCAGCCGGCGAGGAGCAACGCGGCGGCCGCGAGTGCGATCAGTGGAAGGCTGCGGCGGTTCATACGGCACCCACATCGTTGCTCGGGTCGAGAAGGGCCAGTGCCGGGCTGGCGTAGGCGGTTTCGGCGAAGTGATCGCCGTGCCAGGAGAGGGTGGTGATGCTCGACAGGTCGCAGCGGCGCTGGCGCGGGTCATGGGCGAGCCGCTCATGGGCGAGGGAGCGATGCACCATCCAGATCGGCAGCTGGTGGCTGACCAGCACGACGTCGCCCTCGTCGACCGAGTTCCAGGCCTCGTCGATCGCCGCAAGCATCCGCTCGGAGACGGCGCGAAACGGTTCGCCCCAGCTCGGCTTCAGGGGGTTGATCAGGGCCGGCCAGTTGCGCGGGTCGCGGAGCGCGCCACCCTGGCCGCGCATCCGCTTGCCTTCAAAGACGTTGGTCGGTTCGATGATGCGTTCGTCGGTGTCGATCGACAGCGAAAAAGCTGTCGCGACCGGGGCGGCCGATTCCTGCGCGCGCTGCAGCGGCGAAGCGATGACGCGCACGACCGCGCGGCCGCGTTCGACTAGTTCGTCGGCGGCGGTGGCCGCCATGAGCACGCCCAGCTCGGAGAGCCGATAGTTCGGCAGCCGTCCGTAGAGCACGCGTTCGGGGTTATAAACCTCACCGTGACGCACGAGATGCACTTGACTGGCTACCACCCCACTAGTCTACGGAGGGGCCAGCCTTGAAACCGCCGTGAGAGCGCTCAGGCGTCAAGAATGCTGATGCTCCGAGCGAGGTCATCCACGATCGGCAGCAACTCGGTCATCAGCGCAATGTTGAAATTGGCGGCGATCACCACCACGTCCAGGTCGTCACCCTTCCACGCATACTGCGCAATCGCGGCAATGTCATGATCGGGCTCCCCGACGTCGGCGTAGCGGATGGTGCGCACCCCGTCACCGAGCAGCTCCGACGAAAACGTGGTCGCCGTGACGGGGCTCGTCGCCGCGGGGTCGTGCACCGCCGCGAGGTCCTCGAGGGTCAGCTCGGATGAGCTGGCGGGGTACAGCACGCTCACAAAGAAGACGTACTCCGCCGGGTTCGCCAGGTAGACAAAGCGGGACTCGGTCTCCGGTCTGTCATTTGCGATCGAGTGCAACGATTCATCGATCCAGCTCGCGGTCGCCGCATCGAGGGTATGGGCATCCGTCAACAGACCCGTGATCGTGCCGGCCCAGGCGTCGAGATCCGCGAACGGGTTCCACGGCCATTCCTCGGGTACGTAGAGCCATAGGTCACGATCAAAGTCGACCCGAATGGTTGCTGTCATGCCCAAACCACCGATTCCATCATGACGTCGAAGAGCTCGGTGAGCGCTTCCACAATTGGTTCGAACTCCGCGATCGGCGCTCCGGAGACCGAGAGCGCTGACACCAGGAAGCTGCCGGTGCGCCGGGGACCGGCCCTGGTGCGGGCGACCGTCACGTTCGGTCCCCCGGGCTGCATTCGTTCCGCCAAAAGGGCGACGGCAGTGTCTGACGGAACGTCGGTGCGCACCTCGCTCGTCACGATTCCCGCTGAAACTGGAACCAGCCACGGCATCGCCAGTGGAAACACGAGGTCAAGCCCACCGGCTCGGCGCGCTTTGGCCGCGATGGTGCGCAGGCCGGCCCCGAGTCGTTTCTTCTGCGGGCCGTACGTGTCAGTGGGCAGGCCGGCAAATTGTCGGTCGACCAGATTCGCGATGGCAGCATCCGCCGAGTCGCCTACCGGAATCAGAACCCAGCCCGGGGAAAGCACGAGTCGGTAGGCGCATCGAACACGCGGCGCCGATAGTGCAGCTGGCTGCGGCGAAACGGATTCAGGCATCCGCCGACGCTGGCTTCCCTGCGCGGCGAGTGCGCACCGATGGGCCCTCACGCCAAGCCAGCGGAACGAGATGCACCCAGCCCAGGATGTCGCGTACGACGAAGACCAGCCACGCCACGAGGTAGACAAACAACGCCAGCGTGCCTTCGTTATGGATGCCGGGAGCCCCGAAATAGGCGGTGCCCAACGGAATGGAGAACAGGAAGGCCACGAAGGCAAACCAGGCGAACGTGGCGCGCCCCGGTTTGGGAAACCGCCGCAGTGGCAGCGGGATGGTCCAAATAGAGAGGAACAGCATTCCGGCTGCCGGGATGAACAGCGTCCACGATTGGGGGTTGAACGCCGGATACTCGGCGCTCCAGCCGAAGAACCCGCCCTGTTCCTCGGTCGGCGTCGAGCCGGTCAGGAGCCCGAGCACCGCGATGACGAGCGCTGGCCCCATACAGACAATGACGAAAAACACCAGGGACCCGAAGAACACGCGGTCCGAGACACGGAGTGCCATCTTCTGCCAACCCGGCTTCACCATGACGATCCCACTCTCCATGTTGCCTGGTCGTTGACCTGCTTGTACCAATCGTCGAGGGAGGCACCCGCGTTGAGGACGGGGCGGTTGCTTCGCTCACCGCGTCGGAATAGTGGTCGGCCCAGGACTGAGCGATCGCTGCTTCGCCCGCCGCGTAATCACGCGCATCGATCGCCTGCCGCGCCAATGTCTGGGCCGTTTCCAGGGAATCGGCGTAGGCGGAGAGCGACGAGCCCGCCGTTTCATAGCGGCCGTGCAGCTTTTCCAGCCGGCCGGCGACGTCGCCGGACAGCTCCACGAGTGCCGATACGGCCTCGCTCCGGCCCAGGTCATCAGAGGCAATGAGCCGGCGCAGTTCGGCGGCCGATTCGCGTACGGCATCCGCAGTCAGTGTGTACTTGGTCGCCGCTGAGCGCACGCTGGTCGGGTCGCCCGGGAGCGGATCGTAACCGCTCACGACGGAGGAGTTTCAGTCAACGCTCGAGCGGGTTCGGAATCCACCGATTCGAAGCCGTCCGCGACGGTTTGCCCCATCGCATGCATCTGCGTGAGCTGCTCGGTCAGTTCGTTGCGACGGTCGTCCCACTTCGAAGAGAAATCGTCGATCACGCTCGCCAAATGAGCATGCCGACCATGCGCCCAACTCCGCGCTGACTGCGCTGGCATCGCTGAGGCCGCGACGAACGGCGTCGAAATTCTCGGCGAGGCCGCGAACGGCCCCGGTATCGACCTCAAGTTTGCTCTGCGTCATGAACCGTCCCTCCCGAACCACACTCTACCGGGCGCTCCTCGGCGGGTCCCCGCGAGCGGCTCCGGCTAAGCTCGAACAGTGACTTCGCGCGTATTAATCAAGAACCTGTCCGCTCTCGACGACGGCCCCGTATCGGTGTCCGGCTGGGTCGATACCGTTCGAGACCAGAAAAAGGTGCAATTCGTCGTCCTCCGCGACGAATCCGGTGCCGTGCAGCTGGTCAATCCCCGCACAACGGATGCCGACGGCCAAGTCGTCGCGGACGAACCAGCCACCAGCATCTCAGGGTTAGCCCAGGGCACCTTCGTAACCGTCACCGGAGCGCTCAAGCACGACGAGCGAGTCAAGCTCGGCGGCATCGAGATCAAGCTGGCGACCCTCACCGTGGTGTCGGCCGCCATTCCCGAGACGCCGATCGCGGCCGACTCGAGCCTCGACAAGCGCATGGACTGGCGCTTCCTCGACCTGCGCAACCCCAAGCAGAACCTCATCTTCCGCATCCAAACCACGTTCGAGCACGCGATGCGCACGTACTGGATCGAGCACGACTTCATCGAACTGCACACTCCCAAGCTCATGGCGAGCGCGAGCGAGAGTCGCGCCGAGCTGTTCGAGGTCGGCTACTTCGACACCAAGGCGTACCTGGCGCAGAGCCCGCAGTTCTTCAAGCAGATGGCCCAGTCGGCCGGCTTCGGCAAGATCTTCGAGGTCGGGCCGGCGTTCCGTGCTGACCCCTCGTTCACCAGCCGCCACGCCACCGAGTTCACCAGTGTCGACTCCGAGATCAGCTGGATCAACAGCCACGACGACGTCATGCAGCTGCACGAAGACCTCATGGTCGCCGGGTTCACCGCTGTGAAGGCGAAGCACGGCGACGAGGTGCTCGCCCTGTTCGACGTCGAGGTGACCGTTCCGAGCACCCCGTTCCCGCGCATCCCGTTGGCTGAGGCGAAGGAGATCGTGAAGAGCCGCGGCTACGAGGTTCCCCGCGACGACGACGACATGGACCCGGAGGGCGAGCGCCAGATCGCCGCCTACGTGGCTGAGAAGTACGGGCACGAGTTCGTCTTCCTCACCGACTACGCCTCGAGCATCCGTCCGTTCTATCACATGCGTCACGACGGAGACGCGTCGATCACCAAGAGCTACGACCTCATCTTCAACGGCACCGAGATCTCCACCGGCGCCCAGCGCGAGCACCGCATCGAGGTGCTCGAAGCGCAGGCGATCGAGAAGGGCCTCGACCCGAAGGAGATCGAGGGCTACCTCGACTTCTTCCGCTACGGCGTGCCGTCGCACGGCGGTTTCGGCATGGGCCTGGCCCGGGTGCTGATGCTCATGCTGCACCAGGCGAGCATCCGCGAGGTGACGTACCTGTTCCGCGGCCCGACCCGCCTCGAGCCGTAGTAACCCCGCCGGGCCGGTACGTAATGCCGGTAAAATTTGCGACACGCCAGCCCGAGCATCTGGCGTGTCGCAAATTTACCGGCATAGCCTACGCCAGCGGATGCCCCCGCCCCGTTACAGAGATCGGCGCCGGCTAGACCTCGAGGTCCACGGCCAGGCGATCAGCAACGACGGTGCGAATGAACGCGCCGACCTTCTTGTGCTCCGGGTGCTTCTGGTAGCGGTCGAGGGCCTCGAGGTCGTCGAAGTCGGCGATAAGCGCGACGTCCCAGTTTTCGTTACCGGCAACATCCGGCCCAACCGTCAACGCCCGAATCTCGGGAACGATACCCACCAGCGCCTCCAGGCCGGCCACAATGCCTGCGGCATCATCGGCCTTCTTGCGGGGCGTGAGTGCGGTGAGCTTCCAGCAGACGATGTGGCGAATGGTCATGAGACCTCCAGTAGGGCGGTGCGCAGGCGCACGGGATCGATGCGCCAGTAGTTGTGCACTTTGCCGTTGATGAGGAGCACCGGGATGTCCTCGAGGTACAGCTCGTGCAGTTCGGCGTCATCGAGAATGGAACGTTCCTCGAACGTGATCGTGGGCGCGCCAGGGTCGCCAGCGAGCTTGGCGACGACACTGCCGACCAGGTCGCGTGCGTCGTCGCAGAGGTGACAACCGGGCTTGCCGATCAGGGTCAGGTGTGCGGTGGCCATTGTCCCAGCCTAGGGCGACTTGCACCTCGAGACGACGGGCACGGTGGCGCATCGACCAGGGAACGGTCGGGGACAGCAAAAAGCGCCAGTCCCGAGGGGCTAGCGCTTTGCTCGATGAGCAGTTGAAAAACTACGAAGTCGATCTACTTTTTATTACGACGCTGGTGGCGAGTCTTGCGAAGCAGCTTGCGGTGCTTCTTCTTCGCCATACGCTTGCGTCGCTTCTTAATTACAGAACCCACACGGACCTCACAAGTATTGGTTTAGTCGCGGGGCCCGCGACTGACACGAAAACACCATTCTACCGGACAAAACCCGCTCCAACTACTCAGGGGGCGGATCGGGCCTGATCTAGCCGTTTCTGCGCCACTTTTTCGCGGTGGCATCTTTGACGACGTGTGACATTTGCGAAGCGTCAGCGAAGGCCTTCCCGATCGCCGAAGCGAACGCACGCTGCTCTTCTTTCAGGCCAGCGTCGGCCTCAAGATCGGCGTTCTTGACGGCCTGGTCGAAGTCGACGCTGAGGAACGGAATCAGCCAGTCCTCGATCTCTTCAAGCGGTGAATACTCCAACCGGTAGAACCGGTGCTGCCCGTCTTCACGCACGGCGACCAGGCCGGCTTCGCGCAACACCTTGAGGTGTTTGGAGACGGTCGGCTGGCTCAGACCGAGGTGCCCGACGATGTCGGACACGCTCAGCTCGCCTCGAACATCCCCGGAGGGACCGCGAATTTCGCCCGCGGGAACAGCGCGCTCCAAGAGGATGCGCAGGATGTCCCGCCTTGCCGAATCCGCCACCACGGTAAAGATGTCTGCCATAACTTCAGGGTAGTCATTACTGCTGGGTAATCACCACCGCTGCGTAGTACCATTTCAAACTGGCAATAGTCGCAGGTCAATCGGGGGTTCCAGGTGTTGTCTCGAACCGGAACTGAACCATTTTTTCCGCGCCCACTCTCCATTTTGGTGCGCCTCCGCGATGGCGTGGATTCGCTCGCCCACAAGTCGCCATCGCGCTTCGCCATTCTGGTGTTCAGCGCGCTCATCCTGGTGTTTACGGTGTTGTTCTCGCTGCCGATCGCCTCGGCCGATCGCACGGTTACGCCCCTGCACGACGCGCTGTTCACTGCGGTCTCTGTCATCTGCGTCACCGGCCTCACCACGGTCGACATGGCAACGCACTGGTCAGCGTTCGGCAACATTCTCGTGTTCGTCGGCGTCAACATCGGCGGCATCGGCGTTCTGACGCTCGCGTCCCTGATGGGACTGGTCATCTCGCGGCGGCTCGGATTGCGCGCCAAGCTAATGGCGGCCAGCGACTCCAACCCCTCCCGCATCCATTCCGGCCCGGTCAACGAGGGCCAGACCGTTCGGCTCGGCGAGGTCGGCAGCCTGCTGTTGACCGTCGCGATCAGCGCACTCGTCATCGAGGTCGGCGTTGCAGCGCTGCTCTTTCCCCGCATGCTGCTTGATGGCGTCGCGATCGGCGAAGCTCTGTGGCACAGCTTCTATTACGCCGCGATGGCGTTCACCAACACCGGGTTCAACCCGAACTCCGGTGGACTCGACCAGTTCGCCGGCGACTACTGGTTTCTCGGCGCGCTCATGATCGGTGTATTCCTCGGCAGCCTCGGGTTTCCGGTGATCTACGCCTTTGCGCGCGGCTGGCGCAGGCCGCGCCGCTGGTCGGTGCACGTCAAGCTCACCCTGGTCACGACGATCGCCCTGATGATCCTCGGCATGATCTTCTACATCATTCTCGAGTTCGACAATCCGAAGACCTTCGGGTCACTGAATGCCGGCGACACCATCTTTCAATCGTTGTTCATGTCGGTGATGACGCGCTCGGGCGGTTTCGCAACGATTGACATCAGCGACCTGCACGGGTCGAGCCTGCTGCTCAGCGACATGCTCATGTTCATCGGTGGCGGGTCGGCGTCGACCGCTGGCGGTATCAAGGTCACGACCCTGGCCATCCTCTTTCTCGCCGCCTTTGCCGAAGCACGCGGCAAGCAGGAGATGGAAGCGTTTGGCAAGCGCATTCCGAGCGACATTTTGCGCCTCTCGGTCAGCGTCGTGCTGTGGGGCGCGACCACCGTCGCCGTCGCCAGCATCCTGATTCTGCACATCTCGAAGCAACCCTTCGACATCGTGCTGTTCGACGTGATCAGCGCCTTCGCGACCTGCGGACTGTCCACCGGACTTACAGCGGACCTGCCGCCTGAGGGCGTCTACGTCATGGCGGCGACGATGTTCATGGGCCGGGTTGGTACAGTGACTCTCGCGGCAGCACTGGCCGCAAGCCACAGCAGGCAACTGTTCAAACGCCCGGAAGAGAGACCCATCGTTGGTTGATCGCATCAAACACGACGCCCCCGTGCTCATCATCGGGCTCGGACGGTTCGGCGCAGCCACGGCCGGCCAGCTCGACCGACTGGGCCGCGAAGTACTCGTCGTCGACACGAGCGAGGCGCTCGTATCCAAGTGGTCGGAGCGCGTCACTCACGCCGTTCAAGCGGATGGCCGTTCTCTCGAGGCCCTGCAACAAATCGGCGCGCAGGACTTCTCGATCGCGGTCTGCGCCGTCGGCTCATCGGTGGAAGCCAGCGTGCTCATCGTGGCCAACCTGGTGGACCTCAAGATCCAGCAGATCTGGGCCAAGGCCATCTCCAAGTCGCATGGCAAGATTCTTGAACGCATCGGCGCCAACCACGTCATCTACCCCGAGGCCGAGGCCGGCGAACGGGTCGCCCACCTGGTGTCGGGTCGCATGCTCGACTTCATCGAATTCGACGACGATTTCGCCCTCGTGAAGATGTACCCGCCGAAGCCGATCCGCGGCCTCAACCTCATTGATTCCGGGGTGCGCCGCAAGTATAACGTGACCGTCGTCGGCGTCAAGAGCCCCGGAAAACCGTTCACCTACGCGACCGCGGAGACCGTCGTCTCCAACCACGACCTCATCATCGTGTCCGGGGCCGAGGCCGATATCGAGCGGTTCGCCGCGCTCGGTTCCTAGCTCTCCCCCTATTTGGGGGAGACGACCGGCTAGTCTCCTATTTACGGACATTTCTCGCAGCAGCTCACCCGAGGTTGCGCGCTGACGACGTGTGCGCGAACGGAAAGGCTCACCCATGTCACCCGACGTGCCCGCTCTTGCCAACACCCCGGCCGATATTGTCGCCGCAGTTCAGACCGACACGACGGGCGAGGTGACCATCGATGGTTCCCGCCGCCGCGTCACCGGCACCGATGAAGCCGGAGTTCGCGAGGAGATCATCGGCCTCGTGGTCGAGACTGCCCGGAGCCGCGGAAAGTCGGTTCTGCTGCGGGTCAGTGACGAGCAGGGAGACTGGCCGCTGACCGTGCATCCCAACGGGAGAGTCGAATCCGCCGGACCGGTCGTCGTGGTCGGCCGCCCGAAGCCGGCGAAAACTGCGCCCCTGCCCGTTGTGAGCGACATCGAGAAACCGACGCCGTTTGCCACGCTGCTGCAGCCGCCCGTCGCAGCGCCGGCGAGCGCCCTATTCGAGTCGCTGTTGGCGCCCCCAGCGGATGCCACGCCCCCGTCACCCGCAGCGTCACCCGTTGCGCCCAACCTGGCCGACTTTCTCAGCTCCCGGCCACCGGCACCAGCCGGACCGGCCGAGCACGGCTGGCAGGGCGCCGTGCGCCGCCTCAGCGGCGGCCTGGTCTCACCCACGCCGAGTTCCACCGAGCGCAGGCAGCGCACCGCCATCGCGGCCGTGCAGCGCAGCTTGAACGGCCCGCGCACCATCGTGGTGCTCAACCCCAAAGGCGGAGCGCACAAGACCACGGCGACGCTTCTCATTGCGGCCACCTTCGGCATCTACCGTGGCGGCTACACGCTCGCCTGGGACAACAACGAAACCATGGGCACGCTCGGCGTTCGCGCCCAAGCGGCCAGACACACCAATACCGCCGTCGACCTGCTGCGCGACCTCGACCGGTTTGGCGATGCCCGTTCCCGGGTGGGCGACCTCGACAACTATGTGCGCTCGCAGGGCGACGCACAGTTCGACGCGCTCGCCTCCGACCTCGACCCGGCGGGTGCTGCGAGCATCGACGACGACGCTTTTCGCAAACTGCACACGACGCTGAGCCGTTTCTACCGGGTTCTCGTCATCGACACCGGCAACAACATGCGAGCCAGCAACTGGGAGGCGGCGGTCGATACCGCCGACCAGCTGGTGATCGTGTCGACCATTCGGGAGGACACCGGTTACGGTGCGGCGTCACTGATCGACGGCCTGCGACAGAAGGGCCACGCGGACAAGGTTGCCCAGGCGGTCACCGTGCTCGCCTCGCCGTCGAAAACCGCTGACGAGCAACTGTCGAAGCGTCTGCACGACCACTTTCGCCAACTCACCCGCACGGTCGTCGACGTGCCCTACGACGCCTCACTGGTCGGTGGCGGCCCGCTCATCATCGACGCCCTGGCACCGCACACCCGTGCAGCGTGGCTGCAGGCGACGGCGGCCATCGCGGAAGGGCTGTAAGGCGCGCAGGGCTGTAATGCGCGCACGGCTCTAGCGGGAGGCCTACGAGGCGGCGAGTTCCTTCGCACGGGCGAGTGCGGCATCCGTTGCGGCGTCGAAGAGCTCCTTTAGGCCGCCCTTTTCGAGTTCCCAGACGGCACGCTCGGTGGTGCCGGCCGGGCTGGTCACCTGGCGGCGCAGCTCGCTCGGCGACTTGTCGGAGACGGCGAGCAGCGCGCTCGCGCCGAGGAAGGTGCCGTTGACCATGACGGCGGCCTCTTCGGGGGTGAAGCCCTTGCTAATAGCCGTTTCGGTGAGCTGCTCGATCAGGTAGAACACGTAGGCCGGGCCGGAACCGGAGATGGTGCTGAGGGCGTCGAGCTTGCTCTCGGGCACGACCAGCACGTCGCCGACCGTGGCGAACAGTGCGCGGGTGAGCTCCAGGTCGGCGTCGCTCGATCGGGTGCCGGCGCTGATGCCGGTGACGGCCATGCCGACCACGGCCGGGGTGTTCGGCATGGTGCGGATGACGTGCACGGTTTCGGGCAGGAGCGATTCAAAGGTGTCGATGGTCACGCCGGCCGCGACACTCAGAATGAGCGTGCCGGGTGCAAGGGAACTGCCGATTTCGGCCAGCAGATCGGCGACCATGTAAGGCTTGACGGCGATGATGACGATCTGAGCGCCATCGATGGCCTTGAGGTTCGCATCCTTGTCGACCTCGGTCGCGTACGCGGTGACCCCCTCGGTGTCGGCCAGCTCAGCGGCCTTCACCGCGGTGCGGTTGGTGACCCGGATGCCGCCCGTGACGGTCACACCGGGCTTCAGCAGGCCGGCCAGAATGGCGCGGGCCATGGAACCGGCGCCGAGGAAGGCGATCGTGGGCAGAGTCACGTTCTGGGAAGAAGTCATCCGACCAGTCTACTTTTTTGCGCTCTCGGGACGCCCAAAACGGCCAGCCCGGGCGCAGCCTTCGACCGCAGACGCGCGGTTCTAAGATGTTTTCATGAGCGCATCCGGCGGAAACAAAGCAATCGTGGCAGCATTCGCGGCAAATCTGGGCATCGCAGTGACCAAGTTCGTGGCCTGGGGCTTCTCCGGATCGTCGTCGATGCTCGCCGAGGGGGTGCACTCGGTAGCGGATGCCGGGAACCAGCTGCTCCTCTTGCTCGGCGGTCGCAAGGCGAAGAAGCGGGCCGACCTGGAGCATCCGTTTGGCTATGGCCGGGAACGCTACGTCTACGCTTTCGTGGTGTCGATCATTCTATTCTCGATCGGCGGGGTATTCTCGCTCTATGAGGGTTTCGACAAGCTGCAGCATCCGCATCCGCTCGAAAATGCCTGGCTGCCGATTCTGGTACTCGCCATCGCAATGGTGCTCGAAGGATTTTCGCTGCGCACCGCGATTCGGGAGTCGAATCACACCCGCGGCACACAGTCCTGGGTGCAGTTCATTCGCCACGCCAAGGCGCCAGAGCTGCCCGTGGTGCTGCTCGAAGATGTCGCGGCTCTCACCGGCCTCGCCTTCGCCTTTGTGGGGGTCGGCCTGACCATCCTCACCGATGAACCGCTCTGGGACGCCGTGGGAACTCTCTTGATTGGCGCACTGCTCGTTCTGGTCGCGATCATTCTCGGGATCGAGACCAAGAGTTTGCTCGTGGGCGAGGGCGCCAGCAAGAAGGACTTCGACGCCATAGAAGCGGCCATTCTGAACGGCCCGGAGACCAAGCGCATCATCCACTTGAAGACGCTCTACCTCGGCCCGGACGAGATTCTGGTCGGCGCCAAGCTGGCCTTCGACGGCGAGCACCGGTTCGCCGACGTCGCAACCGACATCAATGCCGTTGAAACCCGAATACGCGCGGCGGTGCCGCTGGCCCGCACGATCTATCTCGAACCCGACATCTTCTTCGACCCGAACCTGGCCAATCCGCCCACCGACACCTTTGTGATCAAGGGCCTGGAGTAGGCCTCAGCGCGCGGCCCGACGGGCCGGGTCCTCGAAAAACTCGCGCAGGACTTCGCCGCACTCGGCGTCATTGACGCCGGCGAACACCTCAACCCGATGGTTGAGCCGGCGGTCGCGCAGCACGTCGTAGACCGATCCGGCCGCGCCCGCCTTCGCGTCCCAGGCGCCGAACACGACCGTGGGCACCCGGGCGGCGAGGATCGCGCCCGCGCACATCACGCAGGGCTCGAGGGTGACGATCAGGGTGGCGCCGGTCAGGTGCCAGTCACCGGTGTGCGCGGCGGCCTGCCGGATAGCGACGACCTCGGCGTGCAGGGTCGGGTCCTGGTGCAGTTCCCGCTCGTTGCGGCCGCGCCCGATCACCACGCCCGCAGCATCGATGACGACGGCTCCCACCGGTACGTCGTCGGAGGAGAGCGCCGCGCGCGCCTCGCTGAGGGCGAGCAGCATCCACTCTTCGTGTTGATCTTGTGCACGCATGTGTCACCTTAAGCCGGGGGATTGCCTCTAGTAGAATTGAGCCTATGCGAGTCCATGTTGCCGACCACCCGCTCATCACGCACAAGCTCACCGTGCTTCGCGATAAGGACACGCCGTCACCGCTGTTCAGATCGCTCGTCGAGGAGCTCATGACGCTACTCGCCTACGAGGGCACCCGTGGCGTGCGGGTGGAGGCCGTCACCGTGCAGACCCCCGTGTCTGCCGCCCAAGGCGTGCGCATCAGCGACCCGAAACCGCTCGTCGTGCCGATTCTGCGCGCTGGCCTCGGCATGCTCGAGGGCATGGTCAAGTTGCTGCCGACCGCCGAGGTTGGCTTTCTGGGCATGGCGCGCAACGAAGAGACTCTGCAGCCGACGACCTACGCCGAGCGCCTGCCCGACGATCTCTCGGATCGGCAGTGTTTCGTTCTCGACCCGATGCTCGCCACCGGCGGTTCGCTCATTGCCGCCATCAACTTTCTATTCGACCGCGGCGCGGTCGACGTGACGGCCATCTGCATCCTGGCCGCGCCGGAAGGGCTCGCCGCCGTGGAGAAAGCCCTGGCCGGCCGCGAAGTGACGATTGTGCTCGGTGCCGTGGACGAGAAGCTCGACGAGCAGGGCTATATCGTGCCCGGCCTCGGCGATGCCGGCGACCGGTTGTACGGCCTGGTCTGACGCCCCGGCCTTCCTCCTGATCGACGAGACCCGGCCGGCGCGCGCAGGTTCTGCGACCGGCAACACGCCAGACCCGGTTCACATCAATAATCTTTGATTGATTAGATCTTGAGCACGGAATATTTCATAAAGTCGTGATTGTGCACTGATTCGCCTAAATGGGCGGTGCCCCGCGAACGTGGTGCGCGTCATGCGGCGACTTACCGCGACGCCAAATTGACACACGGCGTCACATTCCGCTTTACTCGCAGGTATGACAACCAGCGCACGCCCCCTGACCTCCCTCGAGGCCCCCGGGACTGCCGCCATGATGATGGCCGGCACCCCCGCCATCCGCTGTTGCCGAATGTGCCGCTAACCGAGACTTCCCCTAGGCGTCCTGTTCCTGACTGATTTCATTCGTCAGACCGACGCCCCGAGCGCTTGTTTGAAGCACTCGCCCTCCGGCCCCACGGGCCTTCCGGAGCCACCACGAAGCAGCGCTTTCGCGCATCCGTCGAGCTCCCTTCGATCGAACAGTCAAGGACCCCTCATGTCTCTCGCACACATCCACGCCACTCGCCCCGCCTACTTCAACCGCCCCGAGCTGACCCTGGCTCCGCCGGTTGCCGCACCGCGCATTCGCGCCGTACCGACCGGCACCGAGGCTCGCGGCTTCGTGCTCTACGTCGGCATCGACGAGGCCAAGGCGGCCGCAGCCGGCACGAGCCTGAACCGTATCGTTGAGGCGCTCAAGGCCCTGGCCGCCGGCATCGCTCCCTCCGCCGAAACCTATGCTGCCGTCGCACTGGCACCGGAGGGTGCTGGCGGACGCGACGTGGACGTCGTGCGTCTCGCGTTGCAGGACCCGTCCGCACTTGCTGCGCACCGCGCAGAGCCCGAAGAGCTCGACCGCGCTCGCAGCGGTGTAGTCGTCGACATCTCCCGCAAGCGCGTCATCCTCGACAACGAGACGGCCGCGCTGACCTACAAGGAGTTCGAACTGCTGCAGTACCTCGTACTGCGCGAGGGACGCACCATCGACCGGGCCGAGATCATCTCCGCGCTCTGGAACTCCGCCGATGAAGAAGACACCCCGAACGAGCGCACCATCGACGTGCACGTTCGTCGCCTGCGCTCCAAGCTCGGCCGCTACGAAGACATCGTGCGCACCGTGCGCGGCGTCGGCTATCGCTTCGACCGCCACGCGGACGTCGCCATCCGCCAGTCGACCACGCCGAGCCCCGACCTGTTCTAAGCCGGTCTGGCGGGCATCGCGTGATGCCGCGTTAACGGACTGAGGGTCAGTCGCAGAGGCTACGACTGACCCTCTTCCCTTGCACCAAGAGTGTCCTGCAATCACATTTCACGTCTTCCGCCACAGCAAACGGTTGACGCACCTAAAAACATATAACGAATAGGTAACGGGCGCCACCTTTCGTCAACAAAATCACCTGCGAGTTTCATGCCAAGAACCTGACCGTTCTCCGGCCTCGCAGATGCTGGCCCACGGCCCGCACGGTGCCCGCGCCCCCGCTCGAGTCTCTATTCTTGGAGAACGACGTGGTAAACGAGGCAAGGAGCCGCAGGTGGTGGATCGAACGATCGCGGTGGGCGCGTGGGAGTCCCTGTTTCGGGCCCAGGTCGCCATCATGCGCAGTCTGGCGTCGAATTTTCCCTCCAAGGAAATCTCCCTCAACGAGTACGACGTGATGTTCAACTTGTCTCGGCAGCCGGACCGGCGCATCCGCTTGCGTGATCTTAACCAGCACGTGCTGCTGACGCAGCCGAGCGTGAGCCGGCTCGTGGACCGCCTCGTCTCGCGCGGCTATGTGCACAAGCACACCGACCCGACCGACGGGCGCGGCGCCATCATCGAGCTGAACGATGCCGGCCTCGCGCTGTTTCGGCGGGTCGCCGTTGATCACATGAGGTCGATTGCCGAGCGGATCGGAGAGACGCTCAGCGAAACCGAGCTGGAGCAGCTAACCGTGCTGTGCGACAAGCTGCGCATCGATTGTCCCAGCGACGACGGGGCGGGCCAGGGCTAGGCGAAAGGTGGGGCGATGGAACGAGGGCCCTACCCCTCGTCCCACCGAGGCAGTCCCTCGCAGGAATGCCTTCCTCACCGGGCGCCCGAACATTGCCCGGTGAGAAACTCGGGCGCAAGCACGTATCGGATCTTTGAAAGATAAAACGAATACAGACTCGTTGAGTTTTGCTCACGTCTGCCGATCGTATCCCAGCTTGGGGGTGGAAAGCCTAATCTTGCGCAACCACACAGCATCCCGTCTACTCTGACACTATGACTTCTCTCGCCGGCTCATCCATTCTCGTCATCGGTGCCACCGGCGGTTTGGGCCGTGAGATCGCGCGACTCCTGAGCGCGGATGGCGCCCTGCTCACCCTGCACGGTCGCCATCCGGAACGCATCAGCGAGACCGGAATCGCCGGAGCCCCCGTCACCGGCGACCTGCGGGATCCGGGCACGGCCGCCCAGCTCGTGGCCGCGGCCCTGGCCGCTCATGGCCGCCTCGACGGAATCGTGAACGCTGCCGGACTCGTCGCCTTCGGACCGATGGCTGAGGTCTCGGACGAAACGATCGATGCTCTTCTGGCGGTCAACGCGACGGCACCCATGCGCCTGCTTCGGGCCGCCTATCCCGCCCTGGTCGAATCCTCCGCCGCGCATCGCGATCCGTTCTTCCTCACTCTCAGCGGCGTGGTGAGCGAGAGTCCGACTGCGAACATGGCGGCGTACTCGGCGTCGAAGGCCGCCCTCGCGGCATTCGGCAAGGCGGCGGGCCGGGAATTGCGGCGGGACGGCATCCGCTTTCTCGATGCCCGACTCGGGCATACCGAAACCGGACTGGCGACGCGACCGATCCAGGGGTCAGCGCCACGGCTGCCCACGGGATACAGCCCAGCGAATGTCGCCCGTCGCTTGGTCGACGCGATCATCGCCGGCGAGCGCGACCTGCCGAGTACCGCTTTCGCCGGGTAGGCCTACCAGCGGGTACGCGCACGCTCCTGGGCGACAACCGCGTCGCGGTCCGCGAGCCGCCTCAGACCGGCTAGTGGCTGAGCCATGCGGTGATTACCCCGGATGCGCGGTTCCACGCGATCGAGGAACGCCCAGTAGCCAGCCGTGAATGGGCAGGCCTGTGGGCCCAGCCTGATTTTCGGATTGAACCGACAGCTGCCGCAGAAATCCGTCATCTTTGCAATGTAGGCGCCACCCGAGGCGTAAGGCTTCGTGGCGACTATTCCGCCGTCCGCGTGCTGGGACATACCCACAACGTTTGCCGGCATAACCCACGGCGTTCCGTCGACGAAGGCATTGATAAACCAATCCGACAGCGCCGACGGCTCATATCCCCTCTGAAGCGACCAGTTGCCGAGAATCATCAGACGTTGAATATGATGCGCCCACCCGGTGCGGGACACTTCATCGAGCACGTGACTCAAACACCGCGCTTCGACGGCAGCACCATCCAACTGCAGGAACGCTGGCGGCAGGGACTCGTGGGCGGCGAGGAAGTTGCTCCGGGCAACGTAGTTCTCACCGAGGTGCCAGTACAGGTGCCAGACCCAATCCCGCCAGCCCATGATCTGGCGCACCACCGCCTCAACGCTCGCCAGCGGCACGCCACCGGCACCGTAGGCGGCGACGACAGCGTCGATGACCTCCTGCGGGTGCAGGAGGCCCAGGTTGAGTGGCACGCTCAGCCGCGAGTGTGCCATCGTGCTGTCTCCGGTCAGCGACGCGTCCTCAAAGGGCCCAAAGTCTGACAAACGGGTGTCAATGAAATCATCGAGCGCCGCGAGCGCTTCCGCGCGGGTCGCCGCGAAACGACGCGGACCATCCGCTCCGATCAGGTGCACTCGGCCGTCCCTTACGAGCTCGTCGAGGTCGCGACGAACGTCGTCGTCGATGTCATCCTCCACCGGAGCCCACGGGTCGGGCAGGCCGAGACCGACCGCATTTCGCGGGGGCGCCTGTCGATTGTCGTGATCGAAGTTGAAGCGGCCGCCCTCCGGCTCCGGTCCCCGCATTAGGACGCCCGTTTTCGCTCGCACGTGTCGGTAGAACTGCTCCATCACGAGTCGGGATGCCGGTCGTCCGTCAGCCCAGCGAGCAAAGTCCTGCTCGCTCGTCACGAACCCCCTGCTGGGCAAAACGGATGCCCCCAATTCGGCGACCAGGGCGCGCGCACCCCACGACGTGGGGTTGATCACCTCCAGTTCGCGACCGGCGAGAACGTCCCGATAGTGCTCTGCGCGCAGGAACTCGACGCGATCGCCCAACTCGCGGGCTCGGTGGCGAAGCGCACTCAAGATGAGGTGCGCCTTGGCCCGGTGATACGTGCGGCGCTCGAGAACGGCAGACGCCTCAACCAGCACAATCGGCCCGCCGTCGTCGTAGTGCGGGCCGAGTTGGTCAGCAAACAGGAAGCGGGGAAGGGACACGAGACCGATTCTACGTAGGTTGCGTCGGCCTGGCCAGATTCTCACAAAAAAGCCCCGCTCGACGTAACGTCAAACGGGGCTGAATCTGTGCGCCCGAAGGGATTCGAACCCCCAACCTTCTGATCTAGGGTCGTGGTTTTTGCCACTATTTAATACCGATCAGCAGCGTTCAGGTTTAGCGGTCTGATCAGGCTTTTGTGGACTCCCGTTGCCAATTGCGGCACTGGTCCGGGAGCCCCATAGTGGCGAACGCAATGTGGCGCATGGCGGGCCAAAGTGGCGAACCGTCTTCACCTGCCGCGACGGCGACATCGCCAGCCGCCGTCGCGCTTACGGTAGCAAACACGGGATTCGAGCAGTGCGCCCGCCAACATCGGGATTCCAAGACCCATGGTCTCTTCCATGTAAATACGGATACTGCCTTCCGTATTTTTAAGAAAAAGGCAATGATGAGGTCATCATCCTCTCCGAAGATCCGGTCGCGGCACGCACCTGGCGCTCCGGATACGCCAGCCTCGCGCAAACCTACGCCGACCTGTGGGCGAGCCCAGGATGGCAAGCCGCCGAGTTCACCCGTGCGCTGAAAGCAAAACTATTCACCGACGCCGATTGGGAGCAACGCACCAGTGCCTAACCTCTACGAAGACGAGAACGGAGTCATCCGCGCACTCGTCGACCGGCTGGGTCACGACCTCGAGCTGGTGGTCCGACCTCGAGAAGGTCGTTCAGCCCAGCGCAGAAGCTGACGCACCTCGCCGCGTAAGACGCGGCTATCAAGAACCACAAGGGCGGCGCCTATCTGCGCACCGAAGGGCTGTATACCTCGCAGATCACGGAATGGCGCAAGCTGCGTGACGCCGGTGCTCTTGCGGGGAAAAAACCCGGTGAGAAGATTGGCCGGTTAACGCCGGAGCAGGCGGAAATCGCCCGGCTGCGCCGCCAGCTGAGCAAGACCGAGCAGCGCCTCGAGACGACGGGGTGGCGTTGGAGATCATGTCAAAAATGCACGAGCTACTCGAAAGTCTTTCGAAGAGCTCGCGGGACGAAACACCGTGCGCGTTGCCGTAATGACCGCCTACCGCGAACTGGCCAGCCGAGGAACCTCCACTCGCGTCGCGGCCGATCTGGTCGGGATGCCCCGAGCGATTCAGTACCAGCCACGCACCAAAGATTCTGTCCATTCCCGCGACGGCATGGATCAACAAACCCGCCGACAAACCCACCGAGCACGACGGGCTCGAACTAGCCGCCTAAACTCCCACTGGCCTCATTCACCTTGATAAATTCCGCTGCGTCCGAAAAACTTCCGCAACCACAGAGCGTCGAGTGCGCGATGGCGTTAACGGGCGAGACCGGCCAGCCCCGAGGGGGTCGACCGGTCTCTTCGTAACTAACGGGTGCTACTTGGTGAGCTGAGACAGCTCGGGGTTCTCCGCGTACGCCTCGACAGCGTTAGCCGCGGTAACGATGACTGGCGTGAGCAGGTCAGCGGGGACGATCTTGTTGCCGTTGTCATAAGACTTGGTGTCGTTGACGGTGGGCTTGTCGCCAGACTGCAGAGCGGATGCCATGGCGATGGCTTCTTTGACCAGCGCGCGGGTGTCCTTGTAGATGGTCGAGTACTGTACGCCGGACATGATCAGCGGGATCGAGGCGGCCTCGGAGTCCTGACCAGTCACGACGGGGAGCTCAGCCTGGCCGGCATCCTGCACCGAGGTGATGATGGCGCGGGCGAGGGTGTCGTTCGGCGAGAGGACGCCGTCGACGGACTCGGTCTGGTACGTGCCCTGCATGAGGGTGTCCATGCGACGCTGGGCATTCTCCGGCTTCCAACCGTCGGTTGCCGTCTGGCCAATGTCGGTCTGGCCGGAGACGATCTTCAGGGTTCCGTCGTCGATCTTCGGCTGGAGTACGTCCATGGCGCCGTTGAAGAAGACCGCGGAGTTCGAATCGTCGGCGGAACCTGAGAAGAGCTCTACGTTGTAGCTGGTCTTGTCCGGGAACTTGGCGGCCATGCCGTCGAGGAGAGCCTGTCCCTGGAGCTGCCCAACCTTGAAGTTGTCAAACGCGACATAGTAGTCAACGTCGTCGGTGTTCAGGATGAGGCGGTCGTACGCGATAACGGTCACGCCCGCGGCCTTGGCGTCAGCGACCTGGGTGCTGAGCTGCGCGCCGTCCTTGGCGCCGATAATGATGACCTTGGCGCCGTTGGTAACCATGGTGGAGATCTGCTGCTGCTGGTCGGCGACCGCGTTGCTGGCACCGGCGTACTGCACGTCGCCCTTGAAGCCAGCGTCGGCTAGTCCCTTTTCGAAGAGGCTGCCGGCGAGGACCCAGTTCTCACTGGTCTTGTCGGGAAGTGCGACGCCGATGAGGGAGTCGGCGCTGAAGCCACTGGCGGGCGCGTCGGTTCCTGCCGCGCTGCCGCGTCCGGTGTCGGAGGAGCAGCCGGTGAGGCCGAGTGCTGCAACTGCCATGACGGCGGTCGCAGCAAGAAGGATCTTCTTCATGAGGTTGTCTTTCTTTCTGTGTGTGGTGGTGAAGGGTGGAAGTTTGAATCAGTGGGTGAGAATTAATTCTTGAGGTCGGCCGGCACCGCGGTGTCCGGCGTTCCGCCGCCCGGCGTGACCTGCGCTGAGGTGGAGTTGTCGGTTAGCCCTTGGCCGCTCTTGTTGCGCGTCATCAGCCCGATGATCGACGGACGTCCCTGTGACTTGTTGTAGACGTCGACGCCGACGGCGATCAGGAGTACGAGGCCCTTGATGATCTGCACGAGGTCGGACTGGATGCCTTTGAGCGCCAGTCCGTTCGACAGCACGGCCATCACGAGTCCACCGATGATGGAGCCGGCGACGGTTCCGATACCGCCGGAGACCGCCGCGCCGCCAATGAACACCGCGGCAATCGCGTCGAGCTCCCAACCGGTTCCGTCGAACGGTCCGGAGGCCTGCGAGCGAGCGACGAAGATCATGCCGGCCAGCGAGGCCAGTACCGACATGTTCATCATCACGAAGAAGTTGACGCGCTTCGAATTGACGCCCGACAGCTCAGCCGCGTGCTTGTTGCCGCCGACCGCGTAGATGTGGCGTCCGATGGTCGTACGGTTCGTGAGGAACGAGTACGCCACGACCAGCACGGCGAGGATGATGCCGGAAACCGGGAAGCTCGTGCCAACGCGACCGGTGGCGAACAGGTAGGCGGCCACCAGGACGACGCCGCCGAGGATGAGGACGCGGAGCACACTGAGCCAGACGGGATCGGATTTCGCGCCCATCACCTTGCGGGTGCGGCGGCCACGCACCTCGAGGCCGATGAGGATCAACACGACGAGAATTCCGAGGAGCATCGTGGCATTGTTGACGCCGAAATTCGGCCCGAACTCGGGGAGGTAGCCCTTGCCAATGCCCTGGAAGCCCGTGCCGACGGGCACAGTGGCCGAGTCGCCGATGAACTGGTTGCCACCGCGCCAGATGAGCATGCCAGCCAGTGTCACGATGAACGCCGGGACCCCGATATAGGCGACCCAGAATCCCTGCCAGGCGCCGATCAGCGCACCGACAACGATGCCGAGGATAATCCCGGCCCACCACGGGAAGTTCCAGTCCTGCATGGCGAGGGCAACGATGATGCCGGTGAAGGCCGCGACCGATCCGACCGAGAGGTCGATGTGGCCGGCGATGATCACCATCACCATGCCAATCGCCAGGATCAGGATGTAGGAGTACTGCTGCACGATGTTGATGATGTTGCCGGGCTGCAGCGTCTTACCCCCCGTCCAAATCTGGAAGATGATGATGATGACGACGAGGGCACCGAGGATGCCGAACTGCTTGAGGGAACCACCGCCGCCGAACAGTTTCTTCAGGTCACGGATGTTGGATCGGCCGCTTTTCTCAGTATCGGATGCGCTCATTACGCGACTACTTTCTGTGAGTCCGAGGTCATGCTGCGCATGAGGGTTTCGGGATCGGCCTGGGCGACCGGGAGTTCGTTGGTGATTTTTCCTTCAAAGATCGTGTAAATGCGGTCGGAGACGCCGAGGAGTTCGGGCAGCTCAGACGAGATCATGATGATGCCAGTGCCCCGCGCAGCGAGGTCGCGGATGATCTGGTAGATCTCGGCCTTGGCCCCCACGTCGATGCCACGGGTCGGCTCGTCGAGGATCAGCAGGTCTGGATCGGTGAACATCCACTTCGCCAGCACGACCTTCTGCTGGTTTCCGCCGGACAGCTTGGTGACACCCTCCTCGACTGTGGGGGTTTTGATGCGCAGGCTCTTGCGATACTCCTCAGAGACCCGCGTCTCCTGCAACTCGTTCACCACGATGCCGCGGGAGATTTTGCCGAGCTTGGCCGACACAATGGAGCGCTTGATGGTGTCGAGCAGGTTGAGGCCGAGCGACTTGCGGTCTTCGCTCACGTAGGCAATGCCGTGGCCGATCGCCTCGGAGACGGTGCGCAACTTGATCTCCTCACCGTCCTTAAAGACCTGGCCGGAGAGGAACTTGCCGTAGGAGCGGCCGAACAAGCTCATCGCGAGCTCGGTGCGGCCGGCACCCATCAGCCCGGCGAACCCGACGACCTCGCCTCGGCGCACGGTGAAGCTCGAATTCTTCACGACGAGACGCTCGGTGGTGAGCGGATGCTGCACCGTCCAGTTGCGCACCTCGAAGAAGACCTGACCGATTTTGGCGGAGTGCTCGGGAAAACGATTCCCGAGCGTACGCCCGACCATGCCCCGGATGATGCGGTCTTCGTCGACGCCGTCGGCCTTCACGTCGAGGGTCTCGATCGACTTACCGTCGCGGATGATCGTGATCTGGTCGGCGATCTGCTCGATCTCGTTCAGCTTGTGGGAGATCATGATCGACGAAATGCCCTTACCCTTAAGACCGAGGATCAGGTCGAGCAGGTGCTGTGAGTCGTTTTCGTTGAGCGCGGCGGTGGGCTCGTCGAGGATGAGTAACTTCACGTTCTTGTTGAGAGCCTTGGCGATCTCGACGAGCTGCTGCTTGCCGACGCCGATGTTCTTGACCTGGGTGTCTGGGTCGTCATCGAGTCCGACACGGGCGAGCAGTTCGACCGAACGGCGCTGGGCCTCAACCCAGTTGATGATGCCGCCTCGGCCGGGCTCGTTGCCAAGGAAGATGTTCTCTGTGATCGAGAGCTCAGGGATGAGCGCAAGTTCTTGGTGGATAATGACGATGCCGGCGGCCTCGCTCTGCTTGATGTCGCGGAAGCGCACGACCGAGCCCTCGTAGACGATCTCGCCGTCGTAGGTTCCGAAGGGGTACACGCCGGAGAGCACCTTCATCAGCGTGGACTTGCCTGCACCGTTCTCGCCGCAGATCGCGTGGATCTCTTGGGCTCTGACGGTGAGAGACACCTTGTCGAGGGCCTTCACGCCCGGGAATTCCTTGGTGATGGACTGCATCTCCAGGATGGTGGGGTGACTGTTGTGAGACGTCTCCACGTCTGACCTCCTCGTCTGGCAGGACCACAATATTGTGCCCCATTTCTAGAATCTAAACCCCACGCCCGTTGTCGTCAACTTGTGAACACAAAAACATGGCAACGATCAGCTTAGGGCGGGGTGAATCCCCGAGTGTTGCAGCACGAGCGCCGCGCCGCCGAGTGCCTCGGCTCGCTCGCCCAGCGACGACATCACCAATTCCGTGGTCTCCACGATCATCGGCACGGCGTAGCGCTGGAGTCCGCGGCGGATCGGACTCAGCAGCATCTCGCCCAGATCGGCCAGCGGACCGCCGACAATGATGGTGTGCGGGTTGACGAGGTTGGCTATCGCAGCGATCGACCGGCCGACGGCGAAGCCGGCGTCGTCGACCACGCGGATGGCGCGTTCGTCGCCCGCGAGCACGAGGCGCACGATGTCGCGCGTGCGCACCGGCCGATCGAGGGCACGCGAGAGCATGTCAATCATGATGGCCGTCGAGGCCACCGTCTCAAGGCATCCGCGGTTGCCACAGCGGCACAGGAGCCCGTGCTCATGGATGGGAGTGTGGCCGATTTCACCGGTCAGACCGATGTGTCCAAGGAACGGTCTTCCGTTGAAGATGAGGCCAGCGCCGATGCCGGTGCCCACCTTAATGAAGACGACGGTGGGCGTGCCGGCGTGCGGACCCCAGGTGGACTCGGCGAGGGCGCCGAGGTTGGCGTCGTTCTCGAGGTACACCGGCAGCTCGAAGCTCTCCTCCACCATTCTGACCGTGACGCCGACCCACTCGGGCAGGATGGCACCTCTGACGACGGTGCCCGTGCGGCTATCGATGGGCCCGGGCACGCCGACGCCCACGCCGAGCACGGCCGAGCGTTGCACGCCAGCTTGCAGGAGCGTGGAGGTGAGCAGGTTGGCTGCGATGTCGAGCGCCTCGGCCGCCGTGTAGCCGAGCGGGATCTCGACGTCCTTCTCGCCGATCACCCGGTAATCGACCGTGGCCACGATGATGCGCACATGGCGGCGCCCGAAGTCGATTCCGACCGAGACCGCGCCGTCGGTCGACTTCAGGCTGACCAGCTGGGCACGCCTGCCGGAGCTCGTGGTGGGCGACGTCGAGACCAGTCCGCGCTCGACGAGCACTTTGACGATGTTCGAGACCGTGGCGTTAGAGAGCCCCGTATTGCGGGCGATATCGGCCTGCGTCGTGGGTCCGGAGGAGACCAAGTTGGATAGGATTCGCTGTTGGTTCGACAGTCGAAGGGCGCTCTGCGACCCTGGGTTCCTTGTTGGTCGAACCGGCATGTATCCAAGAGTGCCGCATTTTGACGATGTCGTCAATAAATGAACGCACACGTGGCCTTGTCATCGACGATGACGAGGCCACGTTGCAGAGGAGTACCTGTTTCGTGAGATTTTGAACGTTCTTCGCTGAGCTCCCGTCAGTGAAGGAACCCGCCGGTTTGAGGAAGTTTCGCTCTACCCTTGACGGGCTGCTACTCCAACCCTCGTTGCAAGGCCTGTAAACGAAAAAACCCCGCCTTACAGGCCTAAGGCCTGATGAGACGGGGTTTATCTGTGCGCCCGAAGGGATTCGAACCCCCAACCTTCTGATCTAGGGTCGTGGTTTTCGCCATTATTCGACGTTGATCAGCAGTGTTCAGATTTCGCAGCCTGGTAGGCGTCCAAAGGATCCGATTTACCGCGTAGACGCCGCGCTTGACGGTTGGGTCGGTTGACCTCGTGAACGGGGAGTCCTGCTGTCCTTAGAACTCGACTCAGTTCGGCCCCATAACTGCCGGTTCCTTCGACGCCCACGCCGATGACCAGACCGAAGCGGGTGATGAAGGCGAGGATCTTCCGGTAACCGGACCCGACCGCCAGGAACTCTTCAGCAGCTAGGTGTTTGCCGTGCTCGTCGATCATGGCGACGTAGTGAGTATCGGAGTGCGTGTCGACGCCGACGATGACATTCGGTATCTCTGTTGCCATGATGAA